>JAYRXP010000471.1:0-6639 GCA_041917395.1 Paludibacter sp. | reverse complement strand
GCTACTAAAAGTAAAGCTATTAATTTAATTGTTTTCATAAATCTGAATTTGTTTGTTTTTAATTTGTTATTTATATGTTACAACATACAAACAGTGCTTCAGTTTTATTTGTTGGAAAGATTTTGTGAATAAGGCGATAGATTTAATCTATTACACAATATAACCGGACGACATGAGATCGTCCGGTTGCTATATGTGTCATTAATAACTCACACCAAAGCGGGAAAATAAAAGAGACTGTCAGTCGATTATCAATACAACTTATTCTCGTTGGCAGAAAAAGCTGTGAATAAATGACCTGACAGTCTTGCAAAATCAATTAAACAAACACTAAATCACATTATAACTTAATCGAAATACCCAACTCAAGCGCCGAGATTCCGTAACCGAGTTCGGCATAAGCACCGATTTTCTTGTTGAAGTTATAGCGGGCACCCACGAATGCTGAATATCCGATGCCGCTGGCACTGCTGGCACTGCCTACATAAGAAGCGATAGCATCATCTCCGTAGAACTTACTTGAAACCACATTGTAACCCAACAACAATCCTGCATAAGTATCCAGTTTCTTAACCAACTGATAATGAAAAACACCACGGGCACCTAAAATGAGATAGGAATATTTGTAACCCCATACATCATTCATATAAGTAGATTCCCATTTGTTGGCGGTATAGCCAAGGTAACCACCTACCCCGATGGAGGCTTTTCCACCTAATAGCCCGTCGACGATACCTTTTTCGTAAGAGGCCGAGACAGGCGGTATACTACTTGAGTATCCGTCGCCACCATAGTAGCTTCCTACACCGATACCCAGATTAATCACCTGTTCTCCTTTTGAGATAATGGTTTTGGCACTGACACTCATCAGCGCTCCGCTTGTAAATAAGATTGCAAGCGTAAAAAAAAATCTTTTGATCATGATAATAATTGTAGTTAACAGACTTCTGATAATTATTTTTTTCGAAGAGCCGAAGTCTTTTTAAACCCTTCGCTAAATTCCGGCAAACTCAGGTTTACTTATTAACGCTAATTCTTATTTGTCCGGTTCCCCTCTTCCAGTCGTCATCGCCATCACCACTGGCATTGTAACGTATCACGAACATACCTTCGTTAAAACGGTTGATGTCTACATTTTCAAAAGTGAACTCGTGCATCCCCCAGTTGGTGTCTTTACTGCCGGTTTTATGCTCAAATTTATTACTGCCGGTAGTTGGAACTCCGCAGTTGTAAGCTGTGTTGGACACCGGCGAAGAATACAGATAAATATACTGATAACCGTCATTAACTTCTTTCACATTGAGCCTCACATAAAAGGTGAGCGATTTATATCCCTGTTCTTTAGCTGCGGCCAAATCAATACCGAAATCAGAGAAATAGACAACGTCATAAGGATTAGAAAGCACCCCGTTATCTTTGATTACTTTTTCATCTTCAAAAACGGTTTGCAAACTTGTCTGCTCGGGCACTACATAATTGTAGACAAAGCCTGCAAGTTCACTTCCGCGCGTAGCCATCTGAAACTCGAACTCTGATTGTACGGCTACAGCTTTTGCCGAATCGATTTGCATTACAAGATCCCAAAGAGGTATAAAACAGTCGTTAAAATTACCTATGGCACAAATGTCAGGCTGACTCTGTATGGTACTTACCCAGTTTTCGTATTTCGCACCAAAGTCGTCGATGCCCATAATGCTCGTGTTGGCACCACCCACCGTTTTAGCATAGAATTTCGAATTCTCGTTCAGTTCCTTGCGTTCCTGCTCACGTCCAATGTTCGTACTTCCCGACACAGCCCCGTAACTTGCTTCCACTGCAACGCTTACCGAACTGGCACTTGTAAGTTCAGTGCCGTGATAAGAGTAGTTGAATTCAGCCGTACCACCCCAGTAGCATCGATTGATAAAGTGCGTTCCGTATTTGGCAATAAGCTGTTGAGCCGACATGTTTACAATATCAGATTTGAATGTGTTGGTAAAAAAATCTTTAAGGAAAGCCGGATCGGTGTTGCGCAACCATTCTTCTTTGGTTTGATGCACACCGCGTGCTTTGGCAAAGTAGTTGGTTTTTTTACTACCGCTGGATACCGAAAATTCAGTGCTTACTTTTGCCGAAAACAACCCTACATTCACTCCTGCACTTGCTCCGCCCGACATGGATTTATACACTTCGCTCACTCTGTTGGAAATGGATTTATCCCACGTGCTTTTGGTAGCGCTGGTTTGAATAATGAGTGCTGCCGGATTGGCTTTGTTCAGGTCGATGATGGGAGCACTGAGTTTTACCTCATCGCGGTTGATATAGGAACTGTTAATCACATTGTACCCATAAAGAAGAAAGGTTTGGTTGGAATTCAGTTCGCTCGATTTATAGATATTTACTTCAATATTCAGCAACTTTATACTATTACCTTTAGAAAATTCAACGATGACTTTGTCATAAGCGCTGCTGCTACCGGGAATAGCTTTCAGCGTAAGGGTTTTGCCATCGGCACTTTTTTCAAAATACATCCCTGCCGACACAATTTTAGTGGTTATGCTGTTATCCGCTGCATTACCGGCTTTAAGTCTGAGCACCTGTGCTGTGTAGTCGCTACCAACTGAGGCCGTAATCACACCCACGTCCACATTTGTTTCGTATTTCGCCATTTCACGTTCAGGTGTGGCAACCGATGTTTCTGTGGGTTCAAAGAAAATAATACTATCGATTTCAGCTACAGGGGAACTGAAGATGGATGCGCCGTTTTTCATCACATACATCGTGTCGTAGGTGGATTGGGCATTCACTGCTGTGAGGGCAAACATAACAATGAAGAATGCCAGCGTTGATTTTAGTAGTTTGGTATACATCTGTCTGAAAGTTTTTAGTTTTTTATCATTTTTCTGGTTATAATTCCTTCTGTGGTACCTATTTGCAACAGGTAAACACCATGCGGCAAGGTTCCGATATTCATATTGGTTTCGATAGTACGAAGCAATGGCCGCCCCGAAAGGTCGTACACAGTAAGTGAAAGCACGTTGAGCGGCGTTTTCACCATCACCTCATTTTCGGAGTTAACATATACTGCAATATCCGGATCTGTAACTCCGGGCTGCAAAATACCATTCGGATCAGCGTTGCCGAAGGAGATTTTCTTTATAGAAGATAATGCTGTCTCTGTTTCCGTTTCTGAGGTTTTCAGTAACAAATTACCATTGTTAAATGTGATGCGCCGTATTGCTTCAAGCTTAACGCTTCGATCCGCGTTACTACGAATAAACAAGGCTTCGGATGCCTGTGCGACAGACACCGACAGGGCGAGTGCACCCAATACCAGTGAGATTTTTTTTTGTCGTTGTTGTAGCATAAAAATTTTAAAATTGTTGTGTGAGACAAAAGTAGATAATTCCCATAGCTACTGCTTTACGGGGCATTTGCTACCGGTAAAAAAAACATTTGCGCAGGGTAAAAAAAAGCTTCATTTCTGACCGGCACTTGCGCAGGGTAAATTTGCGTTTCAAAAAAAGCTGTTTGGAATAATGTTTCAAAAAAACAGGCTTTATGACTTATAATGCTGTGATGAACCGACTTAGTAATTTGCACTGCGTAAAATACGTTTGCTTACGGTAAAAAAAGTCCGGATTTTTGTTGACATTTGCTCCTGATTTCAGAGATACATGCGGTGGTAATATTATCTTTGCATAAACTAAAAAAACACGACATGTCGCATCAACTTCCGGATACAAACAACCTGATCAAATTATTACTGAAATACAAGCGTGTAATTATCTATAGCTTACTTTTAATGCTTACCGCTGCAGGACATTATTTTTTCATGCAAATGCCGATAGAGTTGTTCAGAGCAGTCCGCTGGTCGGTTATTTCGATGCTTACTTGTTTGTGTTTGGGCGGTTCGATCATACTAATAACCAAAAAAAGCGGTGGACGCGCACGCGCAATATTTGCTTTTGCGATGTTTATGATTGGTCTTACCAGTTTACTTTCACTTATCAAAGGATTAACCACCGGATATGCAGGCGTGGTGGAATATAAATTTCTATCGCTCCCCATGCTTATCTACGGAAGCGTCTATGCTTTTATTTTCCTCTTATATCCCATCGAAGCTTTCCGTCCCGGTTGGCTTACCAAAGGGCGAACGTTACTGCTTTTCCTGTCCGCTATGCTTATTCCGGCAATCTACCTGATTGTGGTAAAATTGCATGATTTACCTCTGCAGTCGCCCGACAACAGGATGGCCCTGAGTGACGATTTCTGGAATCACAATGTGTGGGTTCCGCTGCTTATACTCGCTTATCCTGTCTTCAGTCTGGTGATTATGCTCCGCTACCGGAAGAATTATAAAAAATGGTGCGAAAACAATTATGCTTCGATAGAAAACATGGATATAAAATGGCTGGGCGATTATATTTTCAGCAATTTTGTGATCACCCTCTCCTGCTATGTGGTTGTGCTGAGCGACAATGTACGAAGTGTCCTTATGCACAACATCATTTTCCTCATCTTCTTTTTGTATGGATTTTATCGTGTATTGTTTCAGAAGAGTCCTTATCCCGAAGGTTATTTCAAGGTAAGCATGAACGAAACGAAAGCTGAAATCAGTGAGCTAATGAATAACAGAAACTGTTGTCAGACAGGAGAGGAGGAGGCCGATACAGTACCCACCGGTGAGAACGACCTGAATCAAAGATATCAGTTTGCCAATAAACTGCCCGAATACAAAACGAAACTGGAACAATGGATGCTGACCGAAAAGCCCTACTTGCGCAAAGACTTCAAGCTAACTGACGCAATGGAGATACTGCCACTGAACCGCAGCTACCTTTCCCGTCTGTTCAACGAAGGCTATGGCGAAACTTTCTATCAGTTTGTGATGCGCTATCGCATCGCCGAAAGCAAGCATCTGATGTTGACCCGCCCCGACTTAAACATCACCTGCATTGCCGACTTATCAGGCTTCAGTTCACCGTCGGTGTTCAGCCGGGCCTTTGTACAGGAAACGAGCTGTACACCACTACAATGGCGGGAGAAGGAGATGAAATCGGAAACGTAGGCGGATGATATATTCCGTGCAACGGAAGCCGACGCCCAGCCCAAGCCGGTTAATTCCTCGCTTTTTTCAACAAAGTACAGAAATCAACCCCGACTTTCAAAATTCTAATTTCAGTGCAAACCTAAAAGTGTGTTAGCTGCTGGGCATTTATCGGAATATTTGGAAGTATTTGTCATACACATAAGTTCTGCCTCGCTGTCCTCCTGTGATTTCTTTCAGAATCTCCAATCTTTCTAAGTCTACAATTAGTTTATAAGCAGTCGGCATCGAAATTCCCGTAATTTCACTAATCTTTTCTGCGTTTATTATTGGTCGTTTATATAAATAGTCAACCACTTTTTTTGCATTTGCGGCTCTGCTTCCCAAAGTTTGCAATTGTGTCTCAGTCGATTTTTGTAATTGAAGAATTTTGTCGAATGTTACAATTCCGCTCTCAGCAGTCTGAATGATTCCAACAAGAAAAAACTTAAACCATTGATTTAGATCATTTTTCTCTCTCACAAGAGTCAAATTATCGTAATAAAGTTTTCGATTTTTCTCGAAAAAGTCCGATAAATACAATATCGGTTTCTGCAAAATACCTTTACTCACTAAATACAGAGGTATTAAAAGTCTTCCAATTCTTCCATTTCCGTCAAGAAACGGGTGAATTGTCTCAAATTGATAATGAACTAATCCGATTTTAAGCAATTCAGGAAAATGTATTTCTTCATTGTGTAAAAATTTTTCAATGTCGCTCATTAGTTCCGGTACAGTTGTGTGTACCGGTGGCACAAATACGGCATCATTTATTGTGGCTCCGCCAATCCAATTCTGACTTGTTCGAAACTCTCCGGGTTGCTTTTTCTCACCTCGTACACCTTGTAAAAGGACTCTATGAGCTTCCCGAATTAATCTTGCCGAGAAAGGCAGTTTGTCCAATGCAAGCACAGCCCATTCCATTGCCTTAATGTAATTTTGGACTTCTTCCCAATCATCTCTTTTGTCAAGTGGAATATCTTCTTTGTCAAGTAGAGCATCGTCAATATTGGTTTGCGTTCCCTCAATTCGACTACTCTGTATTGCTTCTTTGGCAACATGCATACTTATAAATAAATCTACATTCGGAATATAGTTAGAATACATGTCTAAACGTCCTAATTCCCTGTCGGCTTTACTCAAAAGTTGTAATACTTCCATGTTGTCAATCAACAATTGTTTGTTGATTAATTCTGGTTGATAGCTTTTGTAATAGCCTTGATTAATATAAGTTCCTGCTTTGAAGTTTTTCATACTTTAATTTAAATAGAATTCATTGTTATTTAAACTTTTTGCAAATATATTAAATAAGGGTGACTTCTATTTAAAATTTTGTTGATATTTTTATTTTTTTGCCTTGCAGCTAACGAGACTCTCCCGTTTAATGACGGGACAAGTTGCGCAAATACCGCTCTTTCTCCCAATTTTAATGTGTTTTTATCGTTTCAGGCTTTTATATTTCCCGCGCTTTCCATAGTCTTCTGACTCCTGATTGTGGAAATTAATGCTTACCGATAAACCCGCATGTTCCACCTGCTTTAAAAATTTTATTCTAATATGTCAGGCAGGTG
>JAYRXP010000470.1:0-6322 GCA_041917395.1 Paludibacter sp. | reverse complement strand
TGGGCTTACGCTGAAACCAACTCTGCCCTTGGGAAACAATTTTTCGCTTTATGGCGAAATTGGTCTTGGAACCATAACCCGCAAAGGTTTTAACGATGCGAATAGCAATTTGCCGGTAGTTAGTAGTGTGAATTATGGAACTTTCCTGTTTGGAGCGGGTGCTAAGTATCATTTGAGCAACCGTTGGGCACTTCAATTGTGTGCTAACTTTTCGCCCGAAAGCAAAAAATACAAACAACCCTACACATCATTTATTGGAACCGGTTTTGCGTATAATTTCCGGACATTTACACCCGAACGTCTAAAAAAAGCTGCTGAGTTAGGTTACAAACACCCTAAACAATGGATTCAGGTGGGTTATACAAGTAATTTTCTGGGCTACGGTGTAAATAATGCTGTGTCAGGTAAGATTCCAATATTCTGGGGAGGCGAAGCGGAAGTGAAAAGTGGTTATCATATTACTTATCAACGAAATATTTTTCATGGTCCAAAAGTTTTTTCGCTTGATTTGGGTGTTAATGCATCAAGTTGGCAAACCAAAGGGGTAGCAGCTAATAATTTTACAAATGAAAAATTTTTCACGCTGTCGGTATTTCCCGTGTTTCGCCTGAGTTACTGGCATGCTAAAAAGTTTGATGCTTATTTTTATTATTCGGTGGCAGGGCCAACTTATATCTCCAAAACAGAGCTCGATGGTGAAAAACTGGGCGGACACTTTACTTTTCAGGACAACATGGGAACGGGTGTGTTTTTTGGAGAAAAACGCAATTTAAATGCCGAAATACGTATTGGTCATTATTCCAATGGTAACACATTTATTGACAATGAGGCTGTTAAAATTCCGTTGTCATTGAATTTCGGGTATGCTTTCTGATAAAACCGGGGTTTATTTTTTGTAATTTTGTTCCCGGAATCAAAAATTTTAAATCTTTAAATTTTTCAAATACGTTTATGAGTCTAACAAAGAAAAATATAGCCATTGTAGCCGGTGGCGATTCGTCGGAAGTGGTGGTTTCGCTTAAAAGTGCAGCAGGTTTGTATTCATTTATGGATAAAGACCGTTACAATATCTTTATTGTTACCATCGTAGGTAAAATCTGGCAGGTGGAGTGGTCGGATACTGAGAAAATTCCTTTAGACAAAAACGATTTCAGTTTCACGCGAAACGGAGCGAAGACCACTTTCGATTTTGCATACATTACGATTCACGGTACACCCGGCGAAAATGGAATTTTGCAGGGTTATTTTGAACTTATCGGGCTTCCGTATTCGTGTTGCGGTGTGTTGGCTGCGGCTGTTACGTTTAATAAATTCACCTGCAACCAGTACCTGAAAGGTTTTGGTGTAAAAGTATCGGAGTCGCTGGTGCTTCGCAAAGGGCAGACAGTGAGCAGTGAAGAGGTGGCCGAAAAAATCGGCTTTCCCTGCTTTGTGAAACCCAACGTGGGTGGAAGTAGTTTTGGCGTTACAAAAGTTAAAAGCATTGATCAGGTACAACCGGCTATCGCATTGGCATTTGCCGAAGGCGAAGAAGTAATGATAGAAGCTTTTATGGCCGGCACCGAAATTACCTGCGGTATTTACAAAACCAAAACCAAAGCACAGGTTCTGCCTGTGACCGAAGTGGTGAGCGAGAATGAATTTTTCGATTATGATGCCAAATACAAAGGTCAGGTGAAGGAAATAACTCCCGCACGCATAAGCCCCGAACTTACCAATAGAGTTCAGCAACTTACATCGGCAATTTACGATATTCTTGGTTGTAAAGGTATTGTTCGTATCGACTATATTATTTCCGAAGGCGATGTAATTAATTTGCTGGAAGTAAATACAACACCCGGAATGACAGCCACCAGTTTTATTCCGCAACAGGTTGCAGCCGCAGGGCTTGATATTAAAGATGTAATGACAGAAATTATTGAAAATGAATTAATAAGCGCATGAAGTCATTCAACGAAATAACTCAGCTTATAAGTGCCGAGATGGAAAAACTCGATTGGTCGATGGAGCCAACCGGGCTTTATGAACCGATAGCGTACACGTTGTCGATGGGCGGCAAACGACTACGTCCGGCATTAACACTTATGGCCTGCAATCTGTATTCCGAAAATATCGAAGCAGCCGTTGCACCTGCTTTGGGTATCGAGGTTTTTCATAATTTCACCTTGCTTCACGACGATATAATGGACCGTGCTGATATTCGTCGTGGCAGACCAACGGTGCATAAACGGTGGAATGATAATACAGCAATATTGTCAGGTGATGTGATGCAAATAGCTTCATATCAGCTGATTGCAGGAACGCCCATTCGTGCGTTGAAGTCCGTTATTGATTTGTTTTCGACCACTGCACGCGAAATTTGCGAAGGTCAGCAACTCGATGTTGATTTTGAAAGCAGGGATGAGGTTACAGCAGAGGAATATCTGGAAATGATTCGACTTAAAACGGCTGTTTTGTTAGGCTGTTCACTCAAAACGGGTGCAATTATTGGTGGAGCCAATGCTGCTGATTCCGAAGAATTATATGATTTCGGGATAAATCTGGGTCTTGCTTTTCAGTTGAAAGACGATTTGCTTGATGTGTATGGTGATGAAGCTACGTTCGGAAAAAAAATAGGTGGCGATATTCTTTGTAATAAGAAGACTTACCTGCTTATACATGCATTAAAACTGGCAAAAGGTGCTGATTTTGACGATTTAACCAATTATTTGAAAAAAAGTTATCAACAGCCTGACGAAAAAATAAAACAGGTTACGGAAATGTATAACAAGCTGGAAGTTAAAAAAATATGCGAAGATAAGATGTTATTTTATTTCGATAAGGCAGTCGCAAATCTTGGAAAATTACAGGTTGATGATACTAAAAAGCACGAATTGAGAATTTTAGCCGAAAAATTATTGTCAAGAAACGATTAATTTTGATTATCTTTGTAAGCGGCAAATAGCTGTATAGTTATTACAGCGTAAGTTTCTGGTTGACCATTCGCAATAGACCAGTTCTTATATTTGCATTTTTTAATTATTAATTCCTGATTATTAATTATTTATGCCCTATCGCCGACTTCCCAATACCGACCAGGCACGCTTACGAGCTCTGCGGACAGCAGTTCAGTTTAGCGAGAAGCAAAATTACGCTACACAGGTAATAAACTATAAAACGATTCTGGATGCGCGCAACTATCTGAATGTGTTTGAAAAACAACTGATTCAGTATCAGCATGCGCTTGATAATCAGGTGTCGGCTAATAAGCGTTATCAGCAAATTGTACACAACGCCCGTTTATACATATCGCATTTTATTCAGGTTTTGAATTTGGCCGTCATACGCGGCGACATAAAAAAGGACCATAAACTGTTTTATCAGCTTGACCCCAACAATCATACTGTCCCCGATTTGACTACCGAAGCAGCGCTGCTGCAGTGGGGAAAGTCAATTATCGATGGCGAAAATGAGCGCGTGCGAAACGGAGGATTACCGATTTACAATCCGGCAATTGCCAAGGTTCAGGTTCATTTCGAAGTTTTTAAAGAATATAAAACAACTCAAAAACTGCATCAGACTTCCACAAACCGAACCTGGGAAGAATTGGTTAAACTTCGCGAAAAAGGTGATGCAATTATTTTGGATATCTGGAATCAGGTAGAGACGAAGTTTAAAGACGAAAAGCCATTCTCGCGATTGACCAAATGTCAGGAATTCGGATTGATTTTTTATTATCGTAAAGGTGAAAAAGTACTTACAGCCGCCGATGATATTGAAGATGTTGAGGGATAATTTTACTTCCTGATTTCCAGTTTTCTGAATTCCATTTCTCTTCCTTCGCCCTGAAAGCCGACAAATCCTTTGGTTTTTGTTAGTCCGGTCACTTTGTTCTGAAGCAAGTTGTTTATATAAACAGTCAGAGTTCCGTTTTTGCTTATTACTTTCATTGTGTTCCATTCGCCGGTTGGTTTTTCGTTCGAAGGAGACGTTTTGGGAACAGTGAATTTAACTTTGTCGGTGCATTCATTCGCCCACAATCCATTCATGCAAATTATATCTCCGGCAGCATCGGCTTTTTGTTGCACCTGATAGCACACAGGCCAAACACTGTCGTTTTTTTGTATGTGGAGTAATACACCACTGTTTCCCGGTTTATTTGTCCAACGCCAGTCTACCGACAAAGTATAGTTTTTATACGCTTTTATTGTACGTATATAGCCTGCAGTAGCGGTACCAACGGTTAGTATGCCGTTTTTAATATCGAACACATCTGTTGGGTTTTTATTTTTGTCGGCAAGAACGATAACCCATTTTTTACTGTTTGCATCTGCGAACAAATCTTTTTCTTGAGCAAATACGGAAATCAGTGATATTAAAAGTGCGGCCAGAATTAGTTTCAGTTTCATACGTTTATAATTGATTGAAGTTGATTCGAAAATTCAGTTGTTGTTTTGTTGTTTGTCTTTGAAAGCATTCGGTGAACCATAACCCGAATGGCATTTGCATTTTTTTGTCTAATTCCTGCTATTTGATTAATACTGGCTCCTATACCTATAAAATAGGCAATGCTCAGTTCGTTGTTTGAAAGTTGTGGAAATCTTGCTTTAATTTTATCTTTCAGTTCTGTGTTTACGTATTGTTTCGGGTTTATGATGTTTGTTTTCGTCTCAAAAACTGCATTTAGCCGGTTGGTAGAGATTTTTTTTTCGACCAGCTCTTTTCCACTTTTATTGAGATAAGGTTTTAGCGAGTGTAGTTCACTCGCAAAATTCTGTTCCACTTCTAATCGAAGTAACTCATTCTTTGTATTTAAATGATTGAACTGAAGTACAAAAATTTCGTTGCTTTCGGATAGGATCGTTAGTTTAAATTCATAGGGCTGAACTTCGGAATCGTTGATTCGTAAGATGGCTTTGTCGGTTATAACTTTATGGTATTTAAGAAGTTCAGCGATATCGTCCCGTGTCTTTTTTTTATCAATAAAGAGCTTGTCTGTTTTATCGCCAACCGAGATTGTGGCAAATGTATCTTTTGCCGATAGATTTAAATCGACAATGGTTCCCGTTCGGTCAATAAGTATAATCGGGTCGGGGAGGACATGAAATAAAAACTGATAATTTATTCTGCTGTCAGGCTGTTCCATCTCGGTGGTTTGTCGTTTTTAAAAGCCAACAACCTGAAAGCTAAACGCATTCAGGTTGTTGATTTATATTCAGCAATTGAATTAATAGCCTCTGATGGCTTCAATTCCCGGAAGAACACGTCCTTCGATGGCTTCGAGTAGTGCTCCACCACCAGTTGAAACGTAAGATACTTTGTCGGCAATGCCAAATTTATTTACACATGCAACAGAGTCGCCACCACCAACTAACGAAAATGCTCCGTTTTTGGTAGCTTCAACAATGGCTTCACCTACTGCACGCGAACCACTTGTGAAATTCTCGAATTCGAAAACTCCTGTTGGGCCATTCCAAAGGATGGTTTTAGAGTTTTTGATAACTTCCGCAAATTTCTTTTCGGTTTCAGGGCCAATATCCAGACCTTCCCAACCATCGGGAATTTCGTTTACATCTACAAACTGTGTGTTGGCATCGTTGCTGAACGAATCAGCTATTTTTGCATCAACAGCGAGTACCATATTTACACCATTTTTCTTTGCTTTGTCGAGCAAATCCAAAGCCAAATCAAGTTTGTCGTCTTCACAAATTGAATTTCCGATTTTTCCGCCCATTGCTTTTGTAAATGTGTATGTCATTCCACCGGCAATGATCAGATTATCCACTTTGGTAAGCAGATTTTCGATAATTTCGATTTTCGAAGAAACCTTTGAGCCTCCCATGATAGCTGTAAACGGACGGGCAGTATCAGCCATAACCTTTTGAACAGCAATTACTTCTTTTTCCATCAGGTAGCCAAACATTTTGCTGTTTTCGTCAAAATATTTAGCAATAAGGGCGGTCGAAGCATGTGCGCGGTGGGCTGTTCCGAATGCATCGTTTACGTAGCAGGTAGCATACGAGGCCAGTTTAGCCGTAAATGCTTTTTGGCTTTCTTTGACTTCTTTTTTTGCTGCGGCTTTTTCGTCGTCGTTTGCAAACTCACCACGGGGTTTACCTTCTTCTTCGGCATAAAAACGAAGATTTTCGAGCAATAAAACTTCGCCTGCTTTCAGTCCGGCAGCAAGAGATGCTGCTTCTTCGCCTGCACAATCGGCAGCAAATTTCACTTCGGTGCCAAGCAGTTCGGATACGCGTGCAATAATTGATTTCAACGAGTACTTCAAATCCGGATTTTTCTTCGGACGCCCCATGTGCGAAGCAATAATCAGACTGCCACCATC
>JAYRXP010000469.1:0-3323 GCA_041917395.1 Paludibacter sp. | reverse complement strand
GCCTTTTTCAAAATGGCCAATGATCCGCGAATCACAAAAGTTGGCCGCATTCTGCGCAATACAAGTATCGACGAATTACCACAGTTTATCAACGTGCTCAAAGGCGATATGTCGATTGTCGGAAATCGTCCGTTACCGCTTTACGAAGCCGAATTACTCACTACCGATCAGTGGTCGAAACGATTTTCGGCACCTGCCGGGATAACAGGTTTATGGCAGGTAACCAAACGTGGAGGTTCCAATGTTATGTCGGCCGACGAGCGAAAACAACTCGACATTGAGTATGCCGAGAATTTCTCGTTCTGGTACGATATCAAAATTTTGCTGAAAACCATTCCGGCAATGTTACAACACGAAAACGTATAAATATGATGCGAATTAATCTTTTTGCACTGGTAATGCTGTTGACCACTGCAGCGGTTTTTGCCCAACCGGCCCTGAAAACCGACAGTGTAGATAATATTCCGGCTTTCGAAAAATTGTTGATTCCGGGTTTGGACGTTTGCATACAGTCGGCGCTGACTAATTCCCCGTTGCTCAAAGCCAACGATGAACAAACCGAAAAACTGCTCGAAGAAATAAAAATCAAAAAGAAATCGTGGCTGGACTATGTGCAGATTGATGCCAATTCGCGATACGGACTGTTTAACATGCTTACGTTGTCGCAAACCACCGGAGGTGCCGACATTGACGTTCAACAGGCTAAGTAACAATTTAATTATTTTGCCGGACTTACCATAAAACTTCCGCTTTCGTATTTCGTAAGTAATAAAAATGAGCAAAAAATACTGAAACACAGCTTAAAAGAGTCAGAACTCAAAAAAGAAGAGTTGAAAAATGAAATCTCGCGATTGGTAGTGGTGGAGTATTTTAAGCTTAAAAACTTTTACGACTTGCTCGATACTCAGCAAAATAATGTGCAGACAACACAGGTTGATTACCTCAAAGCCAAAAAAGATGTACAGAACGGAATGAAGAGTATGACTGAACTGGCAAGCATATCCACATCGTACACCAAAGCCGTGGAAGCATTTACAAAGACCAAAAACGACTATTATACACAGTATTATATTCTGAAAATACTTACAGGTTCTAATCTTCAACAATCAGTCAAATGAATATTATCCGGTTTCTGAAAATAATTTCTGACAGGCTTTTGTATATAATCCTCATTCCCCTCATAGTGGGAGTGATTGTGTTTTTTCTGACAAAAGACTTACCCGTTAAATATGCTACTTTCTCGACCATTTATTCCGGCGTCACTTCCAATAGTGGTCTGGCTGTGGATATTATAAAAGTGGATAATGTGGCCACACAAAACGAGTATAATAATTTAATGACTATTCTGAAATCCAATTCGTTGTACGAAGATGTTTCGCTGCATTTACTCACTCAGCATCTGATTCAGATTAAACCGGTTAAAGAAATTATATCGCCCGAATCGTTTGCCGAATTACAAAAAAATGTACCCGATAAAGTTAAAAAGTTAGTCGTAAAAGGCAATTTTGAGAAAACTTACAACAATCTGAAAGGCTTTATCGAACAGGACGAAAAGAATTTTATTTACCGTACCATGAATTATGGTCATAAATATTACAGTGTTCAGGCGCTTTCGAATATTAAGGGCGAACGACTGACCAACAGCGACCTGATAAAAATAAGTTACGAGTGCGACGATCCCGGAATTTGCTACAATACGGTAAAATTTACCACCGAACTTTTTGTTGAACGATACAGTGCGCTGAAAATCAGTCAGTCGAACTCAGCAGTTGCCTACTTCGAACAGCAACTTAAACAGGCAGCCGAAAAACTGAACAATGCTGAACAGGAGCTGCTCGATTTTAATATTGATAACGATATTATCAACTACTACGAACAAACAGAGCAGGTTACCACCCAGCAGGAAAAAATTGAGGTTCGCTTGCAGGAAGTGAAAATGGAATTTGAAGCTTCGGAAGCTGTACTCGTAAAGCTCGAACACGAAGTGGAGAAACGCTACAATATCAATCTGCGCAATTCGGATATACTGCGCATCCGCCAGCAACTGGTTGATTACAACAATGCTATCACAGCTATCGAGCTCGATGATAAAGCAACCGGTGGCGGTAAACTTTTAGCGCTGAAAACCAAACGTGCCGACATAGAGCGGCTACTCGAAAATAAAATAGACTCGCTGAATATTTACGAAAATAAAAGTCAGGGCATCGAGTCACAAAAGTTACTTTCCGAATGGTTGGATGCTGTGAAAAACCATGAAAACTACGGTGCGCTTTATAAATCGATGAAAGCGCGTCAGATAGATTTTATGAAACAGTTTAAGCGCTACGCCCCGCTCGGAGCTACTATAAAACGTATAGAACGCGAAATAGATGTGTACGAGCGCGAGTATCTGAGCATTTTGCAGGATTTGGGAATGGCCCGTCAGAACCAGCAAAATATTGATATGCGCTCTAATATGAAAGTGTTTGACGAAACGCAGTTTCCCATAAACGCCATTCCTTCCAAAAAGAAATTATATGTTATTGCAGCGGCTTTGTTTTCGCTGATTTTTTACCTCTTGGCGGTATTTATTATCGAATTGCTCGATTCACGCATCAAGTCGCCGGCGTTGCTTCGTAAACTTTCGGGGCTGGAGGTTGTGAGCGCATTCATCGATAACACAAATAAAAAACAGACATCTTCCGGACTAATTACCGAAAGGGCTGCTCTGCTTCTGTACGAGAAAATCAGGGTGCTTTCGCAGGACAAGCCCAAACCTTTTGTTATTCAGATTTTCAGTAGCTGGGATGCTGTCGGTAAGCAATTTACAGCGGAGCAAACTGCCCGCGAAATAGTTCGTCACGGTTTTACGGTAACCCTTGTTTCGTTCGACAATAACGGAGCTGAAGACTCCGAAAACCCAACTGTTAATTTGTCCGATAAACTGATGAAGCACGATAGTTATGCCGACTTGCTGACGTCTGAAGGTATTACTACCGATTATGTACTTGCTGTTTTACCTCCGGTAAGCAATGGTTTCGATAATTCGATTATAGTGGCTACAGCGCAGGCTAATTTCACTGTTTTCGATGCCGGCGCTTCGTGGTCCGAAGCAGATAATTTTATGCTTAACAAACTGAAAGCACTTGTGGCGGGCAATTTGTTGGCGGTGCTCACCAGAGCCTATCCCGATAACGTGGAGGAAATGTACGGAGAGATTCCGAAAAAGAGATCGTTTTTCCGCAAACTGGTAAAGAAAATTCTCCGCAGACTTGTTCATTAATTTCTACAAATGAGTGTCAATCCGTCCATCGATAATTTTAATGTAAAATACGCTGCACTTG
>JAYRXP010000468.1:0-1746 GCA_041917395.1 Paludibacter sp. | reverse complement strand
TAACCAACCGATTTATGCCTGCATTGGCATGGTAGAATTTTTTTACAGCTAACTTTATTGAGCCAGCCAATTCACTTACCTGATGTTGACTGAAACATTCGAACCCTCCGAATTGTCCTTCGTTCGTAAAACTAAAAGCACTGCCAATGTATTTTTTGCCCAAATCCCTACTTGTATAAGCGCTTATGCCAATTACTAAGTCTTTGGACTTCTGCGCCTCGAAACACCAGGATGTAGCACCTAGTTTAGCATAAATAGCTACTGCGATATTGGCCAGACTATAATGAAATCCTTTATTAACCGAGGCTTTCTGAAACGTTTTTTTATCTCCGCTGCTTTCTTCAGCAACAGGCATTAATTCGCGCTTATATCCCCATGACTTTGCAGTATCAAGGGCTTGTGAAACAATTCCGTGGTTGAGCAGCAACTCTTTTAAATCGAAATATATTTTACGCTTTTGTTGCGAAGAGCTCGTTTTGGCGTGAGGCGATAGATAAATGGCTACATACCGTTTCGATGAAACAATCACTTGTTGTGCTTTACGCTGTTTAATGGCTGCTTCTATTTCCGGTATTGGATTTTCTTTGTCTTTGAACCAAATACTAAGATGTGGTTCGGTTTGGTAATGCATTTTTAAATACTCCGAAATACCTTTGAATTCGGTCGGGTATTTCCCTCTGAAATAATCGTCGATAGTCAGTGCCAAGGGTTTATCATCCTCATGGCCAATAAACATAAACACAATTTCGTCAGTTATAAGTTCCTTTGGCCCCAATTGTGGCATTCCGAATTTAGGTTGTGCGTGTTTACCTTCCCCAAACTGAAGTATTTTTAATGCTTTTGTATCAAATACTTGGGGTGAAGCCACTTTCCAATCCCCTTTGATTGATAAAATTGCAGCTAAGCCCTCGGTTTCTAAAAACATACTTTTAAACTGCTCCATTTCATCAAAATGCTTTAAATACCGATTGCTTTTATCGGGAGCAGGTACGCTAAAATTTAATCTCGCACGTAATGCCGGATGAAGACAAGGAAATACCCGATTCATATTTCGGCGTGCTCGTTCAGTCATGTTTTTATGATGTTGAATTTCCGATTCGAAAAGTACCCACCCAAATAAATCATTATTCGTTTCGGCAAAAACAGCATGGGACATAGGTTGATTATAAACAGAATGCAACTCACCAACTATAACAACCATCTCAAAAGACTGCTCCTCGTAATTGAACTGAATCCGTACCGTATAAGCTTTGAAACCCGTACAATCGGGATAGGGCGATTGTGACTTCACCCACACTTCGGTATCCGATACGAAATTGGTACGACAAGGCAAGCCCAGCGATTTAAAATAGTTGGAAAGCTGTAATGTGTAGTATTTTTTCAGAAACGAAACAGACCAGCAATATTCGCCCTCGCGGCAATTATCAGGAGATACAGCTTTGGTAACCGAAATAGTCGCATTCGCAGTAGGAGCTGTTTGGGCATATACAGCAGTCCAGTCTTCGGGTAAATCATATTCCGCTTTGAGTTGTTTGGCATCTTTTTCCGAAAATTTCAGGGCATCCACTAAGGGTGTTTTGGTCAAATAAACAGTTAATTTTTCGATGGCGCGCGTAAATTTCAACACGTTCATCGTAAGTGGTTTAGGTGTCATGGTTTTGTTTTGTAATTATGTTGGGTTTTTAAGTTTTTCAAATAGTGTTGAAGTTCAGCATCCTCTATCCTCCAACCATTTTTTTGCTTTAT
>JAYRXP010000467.1:0-4514 GCA_041917395.1 Paludibacter sp. | reverse complement strand
TTGTCGAAACCGGTCTTAAAAATGACTCTTGTCTCACCAGCCCTTTTTGATGGCCTCGCAAACATAGGCAACATCATCCGTTGTCATTTTCATGTGCAACGGTAGTACAATGTAGTTTTCTTCCACGGCATCCATGTTGGGCATATCGTCTCTGCGGCCTCCAAAAATGCTGTATCGATCGTTTCTGTAATGGACTTGCCCCGACTCTACTTTTCTATCGCGCAAAGCATGCATAAAGCCCAATCTGTTTTTATCGACAAGCGCAGTACACAACCAGGCGGCATGTGTGCGATCGGTAGCATCAACACCTATCAACTTAATTCCGTTTGCATTATTTAATCCTTGCTTGTACGCAAGTAATAATTTCTGCCGGTGTGCAAGTATCTTATCAAACTCATCAAGCGAAGCCAGACCCATAGCTGCGCTTATGTCAGTCATCTGATATTTATACCCAACTTCGGTTATGTCGTTTTCCCAAACTCCTTTTTGTTTGTTCGAGCGGTCGATACCAAACCAACGGATGCGCTCAGCTTTTGCCACAATAGCCGGATCTTGAATGATCAACATTCCGCCATCGCCTGTGGTGATATGTTTTATTGCCTGAAACGAATACATCGTGAACGGTGAAATCTCGCCAATGCTCTTGCCTTTGTACGTGGCGCCTGGTGCATGCGCAGCATCTTCGATTACCGGAATATTCCATTCCCTACCGATTGCCAGTAACTCATCCATATCGCAAGGCAGCCCACCATAGTGAACACACACAATCGCTTTTGTTTTTTCATTCACCAACCCCCGCACATGCGCAACACTAATGTTTAATGTAGTGGGATCAATATCCGCAAAGCGAACCGTAACCCCCATATAAAGAAATGGAATGTTGGTAGCTGTGCAGGTAAACACAGGCACAATTACCTCATCGCCTGCTTGTAACCCAGCCAGGATATAGGCGAGGTGCAACGCATCCGTTCCTGAACCAACGGCTATGGATGTTCCATTTCCGGCAAATCGCTTTGAAAATTCTTTTTCGAACTGTGCTACACGGGGCCCCTGCCCTATCCACCGCGATTGTAATACCGCTGTTACATCTTCGATAGCACGTTTGGGAACATAGGGATGAAATAACACAATGCCCTCCGATTCGTTCATCACGGGCAATTCGTTCATGGGTCTCTCTTTCGACATGCAGCTCGTAAAAATTGTCGGCAAATTTAGTCTAAAAAAGGAAAGGCCCACGTGGGCCTTTCCTGCATGTAAGGTTGTGCTTACAATTAAAGGTTTGGCTGCGGTGTTGTGCGCAGGTACGGTTTAACCCGGGTATGACCCTTAGGGAATTTTGCCGGAATGTCATCGTCCTTAACGGCTGCCGTAATAATTACATCTTCACCCTGTTTCCAGTTGGCAGGCGTTGCCACACTAAAGCCGGCAGTAAGTTGTAAGCTATCAATCACCCGAAGGATCTCATCAAAGTTACGGCCTGTAGAAGCTGGATACGTTATGGTTAGCTTAACCTTTTTATCGGGGCCAATTACGAATACGGAACGTACCGTAAACTTATCGCTCACCTGTGGATGAATCATATCGTACAGGTTGGCTACTTTAAATTCGGGGTCGGCAATCAATGGAAAATTAACCTGTGTTTTCTGGGTTTCATTGATATCGCCAATCCACTTTTCATGCGAGTCGAGCGGATCGGCACTAAGAGCAACCACTTTTACATTTCGCTTGTCAAACTCGCTGCGGAGCTTGGCCACCGCACCTAATTCAGTGGTACACACCGGGGTAAAATCGGCCGGGTGCGAAAACAACACGCCCCAACTGCTTCCCAACCAATCATGAAATTTAATAGACCCCTCTGTGGTTTGTGCAGTAAAGTCCGGAGCAATATCACCTAATCGTAACGACATAAATTAATTTGTTTAGACACAAATATAATAAATCTATAGATTTTATATACTAAACGGTGGGGTGAGCTACTTCTTGCTCAATGCCTGCTCGCGCTTAACAATTTTAGCCAGCGTGCTTTCTGATAGAATCCGAAGTGATTCATCGCGTACATTAATAAAGCTATCGCGTATACCGCAGGTCTTTTCATCGCGGCATTCTTCGCAAGGTTCGTAATAATTGAGTGATACACAAGGAAGCATGGCAATGGCGCCATCCATTAACCGGATTATCTCAATCATGTTTACCTCCTCCGGCCTTTTATACAAGTAATAACCTCCACCCTTTCCCTTTTTACTATGCAGGATTTTTGCGTTTCGCAACTCAAGCAATATGGCTTCGAGAAACTTTTTGGGAATGCGCTGCCGATCGGCAATTTCCTGAATATGTACAGGACCTTGTTGGTACCGTTCCGCCAGGTAGATTAAGGCATGAATGGCATATTTACATTTCTTGGAGAGCATAAATACGCTTCCAAGATATACTTTTTACCAATAATTATAATTTTGCCCGAAATACTTACCTGCCGAGATAGCTCAGGGGTAGAGCAACGGTTTCGTAAACCGTAGGTCGTGGGTTCAAATCCCATTCTCGGCTCTAACAGATTATACCTTGATTGTTTCGCGACCTCAAACCAACACGCTTGTTTCATTTGGAATCTTTATTGCGCTTACACTTGCCGGCATTGGACTAAATGTTGTGTCGCTTGTGGCCAACCAGGGGGCTTGGTATAACTATTTGATTATTGCTTTGTTAGTGCCCATTGGTGGCTTTGTGCTCTATAAAATTTTCATTCGGTACATGATTATTAGAATGGGAAATAACCTGGTTGAAATTGAATACCCGGTTTTAAAGAAGACAGAGCAGTACCCGATAAAATCAATTGTTGCGTGGCGCGAGAACATTATCAAAACCGGAAAAAATTCCACGTATAAGCAACTTGAAATTCTATTCGATAATAAAAAACGATTTGGCATTGGCCACCGCGAGCAAACTGGCTATGCCAGTCTTGTTCAATACCTACAACGGAAAGCGCCCGGAAAAAGAACCCCCGGAGCGTAGTGGTAAAATCATTAAAACCTTTTTACTTTTGCGGCCTTGCCTTGCAACCCTTTAATGCCCAGGTGGTGAAATTGGTAGACACGCTACTTTGAGGGGGTAGTGCCGCAAGGTGTGCTGGTTCGAATCCAGTCCTGGGCACATGTTTTTTGTGTATGCAATCAGTAGTACCGCAAGAAACTACATTTATGTTGGCCTAACTGATAACCCTGAAAGGAGGATAGGCCAACATAATGCAGGGTACGAAAAAACAACGCGAGCCTATGCTCCGTTTACCATTTTACTGATTGAACCTTTCTCAACACGAATTGAAGCTCGTGTTCGGGAAAAATACCTGAAGTCAGGTGTTGGTAAAGAATACTTAAAGTCGCTTCAAAAGGTGTAGGGCTGGCCTGCCTACCGTAGGTAGGTTCGAACCTGCCTGTCGGCAGACAGGTCCAGTCCTGGGCACATGTTTTACGAATCAAGATTTTGGATTTCGAATTCGAAATGTTGGTAGTTAGCCGAAGTGGTGAAATTGGTAGACACGCACGTTTCAGGGGCGTGTGGCGCAAGCTGTGCGGGTTCGAGTCCCGCCTTCGGCACGAAAAAAGTCGTTCTGTAGCAGAACGACTTTTTATTTTCTTGCTCAACTATCCGAGGTTGACTCAGGCCATTGCCTTGCGTGCATCCCATTCTTCGCCCCAGTTCACTTCCGCTTGAAGTTTAATAACCAACGCAAAAAAAAGCCCGAAAAAAGCCAAGACTGCCAGTAAACACATTTCAATCATACACGTAGTGGTTTTGTCGATACAAAAAATCAAAATCCGCATCAGGTAATTTCTACCCATTTCGGCTACCCCCAACCAAGGTAATTTTTGGTTCCAATGTTCTCTCTTACTAAAACCATCCATAAAAATTAAGACACTCAAATGGTCGGTAAATCCGTTAAATGGCAGTAAACGTTATCTTGGCATAGTTTTTCAGGACAAAACACTTTATGAAAGGGATATTTAAGCATGTAATATTTTTCCTGGCTCTATCGATTCCGGGGTTTTCTCAAACCACAACACAGCCCATTCCTGACGATTGGTGGCTATTGGATCCTGAACAGGACAGTCTGCAGGGTGTTAGTGCCGAGCGTAGTTACAAAACTTTATTAAAAGATCAGCCCTCCCGCACGGTGGTGGTTGCTGTGATCGATTCGGGCGTAGATATCGACCACGAAGATTTGAAAAGTGTGATCTGGAAAAACACCGATGAAATTCCGGGCAACGGAGTGGATGATGATAAGAACGGATACATCGATGATGTGTACGGCTGGAATTTTATTGGGGGCAAAAACGGAAATGTAGATGCTGATACCTACGAATTAACCCGCGAATACATTCGCCTAAAAGCAAAGTACGGAACCCTTGAAGAAAGTAAAGTGCCGAAAAAGCAAAAGGCCGAGTATGAATCATACGTTAAGATCAAAGACAAGTACGAAGCACTAAAAGCTAAGAACGAGCAACAGTATAAACTCTACTCCA
>JAYRXP010000466.1:0-4410 GCA_041917395.1 Paludibacter sp. | reverse complement strand
ATGCTTCAGGGCAATACCCGAATACACAGGAATTTTTGGATGAAATCGAATCAGAAACCGTAAATGTGGTGAAACAGCTTCGTAACAGGGCGTGTGTTGTGGCGTGGTGTGGTGATAATGAATCGGATATGGTAAATTACGATAGAGGTGTGGGACAATTTGCCAATAAAATTTCGCATGTGGTTCAGAAAAAAGTAATGGCGCAATATGATCCTGACCGTTACTGGCATCCATCGAGTCCTTCGGGTGGTGGTTATCCGCGCAGTCCGTGGGGTGGCGATAAACGTAACTGGGGAGCAGGCTTCCCTGAAAATGATTATCAATACATTCGTGGTGACGAAGGCCGGTTTATTAGCGAAGGCGGTTGTCCGTCGTTTTCGCAGGTTTCCACTATGCGCAGTTTTTTACCATACAATGCAGAATGGCCCATTAATAGTGATTATTATTTTATGCACTGGGGCGATGTGCCCACTATGCGTCGCGATTTTCCACAAACTGTAACCAAAATGGTAGATACTTATTTTGGAACAGCTAAATCAATGCCCGAATTTGTATATCTGTCGCAAGTAGCTCAGGCGCATGGACTTCCACGGATGGTCTCGCATTTCAGAAATAATATGAAAGAATGTGGCGGAGTTCTGATGTGGAAATGGGCAGATACATGGCCTTCGGTGGAATACAATGTAATTGATTTGTATGAATTTAAGAAACCGGCTTTTTATTCGGTAAAACGTGTTATGATGCCCGTGGCGTTGATGGTTAATAATAAAAACAATATGCTGACAGTAAATTATCTGAATGATATGGAAAAAATAGTTGGTCAGCATGTTGTATGCCGTTTAATGAAATCGGATGGAACACTTGTTAGAGAGTGGACAAATACCACCGATTTCGAACCAAATAGTGGTGGTGTGGCAATTGATCTGGGAATAAATATCAACGATTACCGAACAGGCGATTATTACCTGAAAACATGGATTGACAACAATCAACAGGTGTTTCCAAATTATTATTTCCCTGCCGATATGATTAAATTCAATCAAAAAAAGGCAGATGTAAATATCCAGGTTAAACGATTAAACAGTTCGTCAGTCCAACTAACATTGACTGCGACCGAATTCACTCCTTACTTTGTGATTTACAGTAATAACCCTTACATACAATATTCTGATAATACGTTGTTTTTGGAGAAAAATACACCTCAAACCATTACGGTGTCGGTTAAAGAAGGAGAACTTTGGGGCGACTTTACCTGCAACTGGTGGGGTAGTGGTAGTCAGACGTTTATAGTGGGTTCTGAACTGATCACTCCGGTTGGAATGAAAGCAACAACATATCCATAATCAATTTTAAAAAAAAACTACAAAATGAAATTACCAGCGATTTTGCCAGTGTTTCTTCTTGGTGGAAGTTACTTAGTGGCTCAGGAAACAAAACCCAATATTTTGTATATCATGACCGACCAGCAAAGTTTTAAAATGCTGAGTGCTGCCGGAAATAAATATCTTAAAACTCCGGCTGTTGATAAAATTGCTGAAAGTGGATATCGTTTCAGCAAAGCTTATTGTGTCAATCCGGTATCGTTACCATCTCGTTTTGCATTGTTGACTGGGCATTATGGGTCGGAAGTTAATGTGAGGAATAATACTCCCGATACAGAACGTGAAAAACTCAAATCTATTTTGGATGAATGTGCAATGGGAAAGGTATTTCGTTCGGCAGGATATGAAACACTTTATGGGGGGAAAACGCATCTGCCTATGGCCTATATGAAAGGCGATTTTACTGAAAGAATGAGTACAAACTATGGTTTTAGTTATTTTTGTTCGGACGATGGGATGAAACTGGCTGAAGAAAGTGCTCAAATTCTACAAAACCGTAAAAAGGGCGACAAGCCGATGTTTTTGTTTGTGTCACTGATGAATCCACACGACATAAATTTCTTTTGGCAGGAAAAAATTCTGGCAGGGCCGGACAAACCTAAAAATCTGACTCAGAGGGAATGGGAATGTGCGACAACACTCGCCAATAAACAAAAAACAATGCCGGAGGAAGAATATAAAATGCAAATTCCATCGTTTCCGCTAAATTATGAGCCTGTAAATGACGAACCATCTTTGGATGCATACCAGAAATTTACAAACAAAGAAAGATTAAATTATTACAGTTGGGCTTATCACCGGCTTACCGAAACAGTCGACGAACAGATCGCAGTTGTATTGGCTGCGCTCAAAAAATCGGCAATAGCAGACAATACCATTATCGTTTTTACATCTGACCATGGTGATATGAATGGTTCCCATCAATTGATTATGAAAAACCGGTTTTACGAAGAATCTGCCCGTATTCCTTTTATATTTGCCGGACCGGGAATAAAAAAAGGAGTTGTTGACAATGAGACGCTGGTATGCAACGGTATGGATCTGTTGCCCACTTTGTGTGATTTTGCAGAGATTAAAACACCGAAGAGTTTAACGGGAGTGTCTTTAAAGCCGATTTTGACCGGAGAAACAAATAAAATAAACAGAAATTACCTTTTTATTGAAAGCACAACAGGTTTTATGGTGCTTGACGGTCGTTATAAATATGCTATGTACGATGGAAGCGGAAATACAGAACTGTTGACAGATACGAAACAGGATCCTCTTGAAACTAAAAATCTGGCTACAGTAAAGTCTGCTAAAAAGATAAAAGTAAAACTCCGAGATGAGCTAACCAACTGGATGAAGGCTCGTAATATAGTGTTGGACCCTAATGTTACACGTTTGCCCAAAGAACTTAAAAAAGGTCAGAAAAAAGAAATCGATGACTAAGATTATTATTTCTATCTTTAATTAAAAAATCAGATTTCAGCATGTCAATACAATCCAACTTTTCGAAATACCTTTTGGCAATTCCATTATTAGGAGTTCCTACTCAGGCAACGCCAAAGATTAAGCAGCCGAAGCAACAAAAACATCCCAATGTGTTGCTGATTGTAACTGACGATCAGGGGATTGGAGACTTCGGATTTGTAAATCCACTGATCAGGACACCCAATATTGACCGGCTCGCATCTGAGTCTGCTTTGTATACTAATTTTGTAGCTTGTCCGGCAAGTTCACCGTCGCGATCATCGTTGTACACAGGCCGTAACCATTTGATTACAGGTGTTTGGGGAGTTCCTCCACGGGCTAATATGTTGCCCGATGAGAAGCTGATGCCCGAGTTTCTGAAATCGGCAGGATATTCCACGTTTCTTTTAGGTAAACGTGATTGTACACAACCCGTGGGTGTCGAACCGTGGGATGCTGGTTGGGACAATGGTTTTACGGTAACTGGTTATCAGCAAAAAGACCCTAGAATGGGAACAAAAAGCGGAATGATAGCCCGAACTGGCTACACGTCCGAAATCATGTCGGATGAAGCGGTTAACTTTATCAATTCTGAATCGGGCAAACCGTGGTTTGTTTCGTTGAACTTTATCACTCCTCACATGCCCTGGGTATGTTCTCCCGAATTTGCTGCGCCTTACAAAGCTGCCGGTTGTTCTGATAATTTAGCTAACTGCTGGGGCGCTATCACGCAAATGGATGCCGCTTTGGGGCGGGTTTTGGATGCTATTCGCGAGAAAGGGTTGGATAAAAACACTATCGTCATACTCTACAGCGACAATGGACCGACTAGTCCCGAAGTTCAAAAGCTCGTAGGGAAAAAGGAGCAGGAAGTGCCGGGCGATGATTGGGCAAGACGCAATGTACTTCAACTAAGAGCCTACAAATCGAGCACTTATCAAAATGGGATGAAAGTTCCATTGCTCGTTAAATTTCCGGATGTAGTTCAACCCGGTGAGCGTAAACAATTTGCACGAATAGAGGATGTGCTGCCAACATTGCTCGAACTCACATCTGTTAGTTCAACTAAATTAAAACATTTACCATTCGATGGGGTGAGCGTTGTCGCTAATTTGAAAGATAAAACTAAAAAAGTGAATGTTCCAAATGCATTCCGGATCAATATTGCCCACGAAGGTTCACCTCGTACCAAAAACGGAGTTATTGATGATCCAACGAAATTGAAATTTGAAGATCATCATTTGGTCATTCAAAATGAAAAATATGTATATCACAGTTTGCCGGGTTTCAGGCAGGAATTGTATGATTTAACCACTGATCCGGGGGAGAAAAATAATCTCGCTGATTTACTTCCGGAGATTACAAAAATAATGAATGTCGAATGCAAAACTCAGTGGGAACAAACGATATATAGTGGAAGAGCATTTACCATGTCAGCAGTAAAGGGTAATCAATCGCATTAGAAAACCACGAAAAATCAAGGTATAATAAGTAATTATAAGTATAACTGAACAGATTTTACTATTAAAAATAAAAAAATGAATAAATCAAATGTTTTTTTAGGACTGTTAGCCTT
>JAYRXP010000465.1:0-2706 GCA_041917395.1 Paludibacter sp. | reverse complement strand
GTGCTGCGGGCCGATATTGATAATGTAAGAATCTTCTTCAAAAACATCAACCACTTCTTCCACTAATTTGCCATCAACCTCCATAATACGCGGAGCTTTATCCACAATTTCCTTACTTTCGAGCGAAAGCGGGTTCAATTCCGGATTCGGATCGTAGTCTTTGCGCAAAGGATATCCGTTCCAGTCGGCATTCAGGAAAAATTTACGCATGTCCGGATTGTTGATAAAACGTATACCGAGCAATGCATAAACCTCACGCTCATTAAAGTGTGCTGTTTCGTACAAGTCGGTAACCGAATATAACAATGGATTTTCGCGATCAGCAGTACCTGTTTTCAAAACCACTTCCTTCGAAACATCTTTCGAGGAACAAAGCAAATAGTTTACGCCCAACTCTTCGCCTCTGTCCACTCCGGTCAGAAAAACCAGTGTATCGAAAGGGAGTTCACTATAATCGCGAAGCGTTTTTGCCAATAAATGCAATTTTTCTTTTGCAACAGTTACGGTTAATTTTTGCTTTTGCTCAATTACCGCATCAGCTACCGTTTTAATTATCAGCTCTTTTATTTTTTCCATTTTTTCTTAAAAAAGTCACCGGAGAACGGACAACAGTCGCTTGTCCCGGCTAATATACTTTATGTAAATAAAAATCCCTTTTCGGTTGTCCGTCGTCAGTTGTCTGACGTCAGTTTACTATCTTTGTTTATGTCCCAAAAATTGCTCAACCTTAATCTTACGTTGCAATTGCATTAATCCGTAAAATAAAGATTCCGGACGTGGAGGACAGCCCGGAACATATACGTCAACGGGTATAATCTGATCAACTCCGTTAACCACGTGGTACGAATTCACAAACGGACCACCCGAAATAGCACATGCACCCATAGCCAGCACATATTTTGGCTCAGCCATTTGGTCGTAAACACGTTTGATAAGCGGAGCCATTTTGTGTACCATAGTTCCGGCAACAATCATCAGGTCGGCCTGACGCGGACTGTTACGCGTTACTTCCATACCAAAGCGGGCGATATCGTGGTGAGCGGCAGCAGTCGACATAAATTCGATACCGCAGCAGCTTGTTGCGTAGATAAGCGGCCAAACCGAATTGGAACGACCCCAGTTAATCATTTCGTCCAGTTTACTGAGTACAACGTTTACACCATTGGCTTCCAGCTCTTTGATGTAGTCGACCAGGTACTCGTTATCCTTGAATTCCTCTGTGGGAATATTGTTTATATTGATATTTTTTAATTCCATTTCAGTACATTTTTCTTCCAGGCATAGGCCAGACCCAGACCCAGAATGATGATAAAAAATAAAATGCTATATAATCCCTGATAGCCTAATTCGCGTACTATGGTCGACCACGGAAACAGAAAAATTGTTTCCACATCGAACATAAGATACAAAATGGCGTACAGGTAATAACCCGATTTAAATTGCATCCACGAAGTTCCATGTGTTGGGATTCCGCACTCGTAAGGTTCCCCTTTTTGCAGATTGAACGACTTTGGTGCTAAAAGCAGGGCAATGCCAAGTCCGGCAATAACTAAAACCACGCCGGCAAGGAATACTACTAAGAAGAGTGATAGACTACTCATATTTCACTTTATATTATTAAGCTCAAAAAACGCTGCAAAGGAAATCATTTTTTTTCAATATTCAGCAAGGTTCTGTTGTAAATTTCGGAGTTGTTAAAGTCCTTAATTTTGCTATGTACACATTGCAAATATGTGGTAATGTGTAGGTTTACAGCTTATTGCAAAATCAAATTTTGTTCACTGAAAACTACTAAATTAAATTTATTTAACACAAAATTGGTCTGATTCCAAATAGTAGCAGAAATATTGATTTGCGCCCCGGATATGCAGCAAAATAACAGAAATACTTACATAAGCATATCAATTCTCTTGGTGTTGTAATATATTTTCGTATTTTTGCAGCAAAATTGAATAAATTATCACTGTCATGATTAAAGACCTGTTTATAAAGAAGTCACTTTCAGAACTGGAGGCTCATGCCGAAAATCATAATACACTCAAAAGGCATCTCACAGCAACAAACCTCGTTTTGCTGGGTGTGGGCTGCGTAATCGGAGCCGGAATTTTCGTACTTACAGGCACAGCTGCTGCCACTCATGCCGGTCCGGGTGTTGCTATATCATTTATTATATCTGCTTTGGGATGCTTGCTGGCTGGCTTGTGCTACGCTGAATTTGCTTCTATGATTCCTGTTTCCGGGAGCGCTTATACGTATGGTTATGCTACTATGGGTGAGTTTATTGCCTGGATTATTGGATGGGATTTAATTCTGGAGTATTTATTCGGAGCTGCCACCGTAGCCGTTGGTTGGTCGGGTTATGTGACCAGTTTGTTGCACGATCTCGGAATAGACATTCCGAAGTCAATAAGCGAAAGTCCTTTTATTTACGATAGCACCGGTCTTCACACTTCGGGGGCATTTATAAATTTTCCTGCCATATTTATTGTGGCTATTATGACAACCCTTTTGGTGGTTGGTATTAAAGAATCGGCCAAATTCAACAATATTATTGTACTTATTAAGGTAACGGTTATCCTGCTGTTTATCGGTTTCGGAATTTCGTATATCAATGTCGAAAACTGGACTCCGTTTGTGCCTGAGCAAACTGCCGATGGTCATTTTGGATGGTGGGGAGTTGTTACAGCTGCGGCTGTGGTGTTTTTT
>JAYRXP010000464.1:0-5837 GCA_041917395.1 Paludibacter sp. | reverse complement strand
GAGGAGCGGAATTGGCAGAATGAAATTCTCGGAACTTCACTTTCTCAAAATCATGCGTTTAGCATGCAGGGTTCATTGCGCCGAACGAACTATTACGTTTCGCTCAATGCGAGTCAGAAAGAAGGAATAATTGCAGGAACGGGAACAACCGATTTGGGAATGAGAGCAAATATTAATCAAACAATTTCGCCACGTATAAATATGGAGGGACGGTTTGTGTTTCTTAAAAACAGTGCTTCGATGACCCAATCAACTTCGCTATTGGGTGCTACCAGCCTAATCACAGATTTTTCGGCTGTTCCGTTTTCGGGTTTTGGCGAAAATCCCGAAAGTTGGAGCTCTGATTACGACGATAATTCTGATTCGTGGAGAGCGATTCCTCAGGCAGCTATGCAATTTAAGTTGACGGATGGTGTGGATTTGAATGTGAATGGGGGAGTCGATTTTGTAAACAAAGTTCGGTTTCGTTGGATGGGAAACCTAATTGACAAAGGAGCTTTGGATAATTCAAGAGCTGGAAGGTCGGAGCTGACATCGACCAATTACAATGTAAACGCTATTTTGTCGATAAACAAACAACTGGGGCAAAGTAATACCTTCAAAATGAATATTGGAGGAGAATATCTGGGCGATAGTTATACATCAATGGCCAATTATGGAGCCGATTTTTCGATTTATTCCATGCGAGCCAAAGGGATAAGTTTTGCTTCTAAATCGGCCAATGCGGTGTATGTTCAGTCGGCATCGTCAACAGTTGCCGCATTTGCCAACACCTCTTACAGTTTTAAAAATAAGTACAAATTTGATGTGGGAATTCGTGCCGATTATCTGATTGATTTCGATACCCGTTATTATCCTTCGGTAACCGGAAAATGGAACATTTCGGAGGCAGATTTTTGGAAAGAAAAATTATCGGATTCGTTCATTTCATCGGCATCGGTTGAGGCAGGTTGGGGTATTTCGGGTAAAAACGAAGTAACATCATTTTCGAATATCGAAAAATACAGTTTGGGATATGGTACGCTTTGGATTCCATACGAAGAGGTTTTGTACTTCAAACCACGTATCGAAACCATTAAAAATGAACTTTTTGTAGCATTCAACCTCGAATTGTTTGATAAAAAACTAAAATTTGGTGGGAAATATTATTATTCTAATATAGATGATATACTTTCAATATATAATTTTCGTCCGGATTATACTCAAAAAGAATATGATGATGATGGTGTTTTGGTAAATAGTAACCTGATAACTTTCGATAATTTATATTGGCAAAATGCAATTGGTCTGAAAAAATGGGGTGTCGAAGGTTATGTTGATGCTATTCCCTTAAAAACCAATTCGTTGGAATGGAAAATAGGAGTCAACTTTGCCATTGATAGAACAACAGTAACCGACTGTGGGCTACCTGAATGGAATAAATTGGGCAAAACAGACAGAGCGGGATTTACCGGAGCTTCAGTTAGCGGAACGGAATCACTTGGCGTTACGGCGTTTGTAAATGGTAGCGCGCCAAATGTGTTTTACGGCTATCTCACACAAGGTTTGGTAGGCGAGGAACATGTGGGTATGACTCCTCCGTTTAAAGGTCAGCGCTTAGAGGTCGGCGACCCAAAGTTTATTGATACCAATGGTAATGGTCAGGTAGAAGAAGGCGATAAAATAATAATTGGCAATCCGAATCCCGATTTTACTTTCGGAATTACCAATAGTTTCCGGGTTGGTAAACTTACATTCAATGCACTTTTCGATGGAATGGTTGGTAACGATATTCTTAATCTCAACCGTTTATTGTGGGATAATGTATCACAAATTCAAAATATCACTCAGGCAGCTTACAATAATCGTTGGATACAGGGCGATGTTTCGGGAAAATCGCCACGTATAGGAGCATACGGGCTTACCGAAATTACCGATGATATGGTGGAAGATGGCAGTTTTATTCGACTGTCGAACCTCTCAGCCGATTATCCCGTGGATGTAAAGAAAATTAAATGGCTTTCGGCACTGAATGTGAATGTTTTCGCATCAAATCTTTTTGTAATAACAAAATATAGCGGATATAGTCCTGATGTTAATTCATTTGTTGGCAATTGGTCAACGAGAGGAATCGATTTGGGAGCATATCCGCAAGCCCGTACATTATCGTTAGGATTTACCGCTAAGTTTTAATAGTCAACCATAATAAATTTCAGTATGAGATTCTCACTTTTAAAATATAAATATTCAGGCATTCTGTTGATATTACTTTTTGTTGCTATTAGCGGTCGGGCTCAAAATAGAACGATAAGCGGCACAATTACCGATTATCAGGGTGAATCGCTTATTGGCGCAAGCGTAATGGTGAAAGGTAGCCAAATTGGTACAATCACCGATATTGATGGAAAGTTTACACTTAATAACGTACCGAATAATCCCAACGTACAGTTGGTTTTTTCGTTCATTGGTTACCATTCCGAAACGATTGAACTCAAAAATCAAAAAGTTTTTACTATAAAACTCAGAGAAAACGTAGAACAATTGGATGAAGTGGTTGTAGTCGGTTACGGGCAAATGCGAAAAAGTGACCTTACAGGTTCGTTAAGTTCGGTAAATATAAAAGAATCGGAAGCCGCTTCAGCTACCAATATTCAGAGCTTGCTTCAAGGCCGTGCTTCGGGAGTTCAGATTACTGCCGGCGATGCTGCTCCCGGTGCCGCCATAAACATGAAAATAAGGGGTACAAGTTCTCTCAATGGCAGCAGCGAACCGCTGTATGTGGTGGATGGAATTATCATGAATTCTACAATGGAACAAAATGCCGTATCGGGAGATGGAGGCGTGGTGCAGTCGGCTCAAAATGGCTTGACAGGTATAAATCCACAGGATATTGAAAGTGTGGAAATATTGAAAGATGCTTCGGCTACCGCTATTTATGGCTCGATGGGTGCGAGCGGAGTGGTACTTATTACCACCAAAAGTGGAAAAACCGAAAAACCCCGCATTCAGTATAGCGGAAGTACGACAACATCGCTAATGGCAAACAAGCGAGAAATGGTTAATCTCGAAGAGTATTGCGAGCTAAAATCGCTTATTGGCGGATCGTTGGTTTCGCCTGAAGGTAAAGAATATGTCGATTGGCAGGATTGGGCTACCCGGCAGGCGTGGAGTCAGAACCATCGCTTAAACGTTACAGGTAAAACCGACAAAACGAACTATTACGTTTCGGGCGGTTTTTCGAACAACCAAGGCATAATTAAGCAAACGGATAACTCGCAAGCCGACTTTAGACTAAATATCGATCAGGATATTTCGAAAATGTTTAAAATAGGGACAAAGACAGGTTTTACCTATCGAAAATTAAACATGACGCAGGGTTCTGACTCGAAAGCTCAATCCAGTTCGGGTCTTATCCGTCAAATGACTTCTTATCAGCCATACAAACCAATTTCGACCGATACCGGCGATGACAGTGACGATGCTTATGGTCCTACTCCGTGGTTGACCGATTACATTGATTTTACCGATGAGTACAGAGTTTTATCGTCGATGTACATGAATGTGAGATTGGACAAACGATTTTCGATGAAAACAACTGTGGGTGTCGATTATCGAGGACGTACCCGCAAGCAGTTTTATGGTGCCGGAACATGGTTTGGTCGTCAGGAAAGTGGTTTTGCATCGCTTTCATCGCAAGAGGCATTACGTTTAAATCTCGATCACATGTTTAACTACAGCTATCGCAAAAAGAAAAACAGATTGGATGCAATGGCAGGTATTACGGTTATCGAATCGTTGGTGAAAAACAACCTGATAACCGGACGGCAATTTAGTACGCTTGCATTTATGGAAAATGGATTGATGTACAGCAATAATCCTACTACACCCGATTACAACGAAAGTCAGACCGATTTATTCTCTGTGTTGGCGCGTGCGGTGTATAGTTACGATAACCGTTTGGTACTTACTTCCACTTTCAGGGCCGATGGAACAAGTAAGTTTGCTCCCGGAAACAAATTCAGTTATTTTCCATCGTTTGCATTGGCTTATAGGTTAGATCAGGAAGAGTTTATAAAAAATCTTGAGCGTATTTCGAACCTGAAACTACGTTTGGGCTGGGGGCGTGTGGGTAATCAGGCCATATCAAACTACCAAACGCTATCGCAGTATTCGGGTGGAATATATGTAAATTCAAGTGGTAGTGGCTATTACAATGCTTACGTTATTTCAAATATGGCAAACCCAAATTTGAAATGGGAAACGACAGAACAATACAATTTAGGATTTGATTTTGGTTTATTCGATAATAGAGTGAATATTACCGGCGATGTTTATAGCAAAATATCGCACGATTTATTGCAGAATATTGAAATGAGTATGACCTCGGGTTATAGTTCAATGGCCATAAATAGAGGCGAAATTCAAAACCGTGGCGTTGAGTTATCGATGGATATATTTCCAATCAAAACAAAGAAAATATCCTTAAATATTGCCGGAAATATTTCGTTCAACCGCAATAAAATACTGAATATAGGATTGCCTGTCTCGCAGTTTGGATCTAATCAATGGGCAGCATTCTTGGGACGTGAGATAGGAAGTGCATCCTATTTTAAAACACCGGCGAATATCTTTATCGAAGGTCAGCCTGTAGCTTTATTTTATGGCCTGAAAGTGAATGGTATTATCACAAAAGAAGAGCAGGATGCCGATAGAGCGCAACGCTATACAAATTATATGGCAGCCAATCCTACAGCAACACAGGTAACTGAGGCTAACTTATTAAGCGTAAAGGGAACTTTGCCTGTATGGAACGAAACAACAATGCTTGTGGCTGGCGACCCGCATTACGTGGACGTTGATGAGGATGGGAATATTGATGGAGAAGGTGATAAAACAATTATTGGTGACCCTAATCCTGATTTCACGTATGGATTTACCATCGATTTTAGTTATAAAAATTTTTATATTAATGCAGCATTTAATGGCGTGTATGGTAACGAACTGGTAAATTCGAACAGAATGATGGAGGAAGATTTAAGAACGACAAGTAGCTACACGTATACAAAAAACGTGTACAATAATTATTGGAGAGAAGACAGATTAAGTACCACATATCCTCGTATCGGCTACACGGGTGATGCGGGTGCATTTACAAGTTTTTATGTGGAAGATGGTAGCTTTTTAAGATTCTCCAGCCTTACTTTGGGCTACAATATTAATTTGAAAAAGAATAAGTACATATCCACCATTGGAGTGAGTTTGTCCGGACGAAATTTATTGGTTCTGACGAAATATTCGGGATTTGACCCTGAGGTTAGCTCTTTTGCAACGGATCCGCTGAGAGTTGGTGTTGACTGGGCATCGTACCCTAATAGTCGTTCGTATTCGGTGGGTGTAACGCTCGATTTTTAAAAAAGAAATTATCAAACAAAAAAATGAATTTGTTAATTATGCAAACTAAGACATTCAAAATAGTACTTATTACGGGCGCACTGCTGTTTGCTGTTTCGTGCGAATCTTTTTTGGAGGAATCGCCCACCACTTCGCTTAGTAAAAAAACGGTTTTTTCTTCGGAGTCAGCTGTCCGGTCGGCATTGTTAGGATGCTACAACGGGTATGCAAACAATAATTACAGAGGCGAACTTTATGAGCTTAATAGTTCCATAATACTTTCGGCACCTATGATAACAAACGCCAATACGGTTGCTGCATCGGTTTTGGACGAAATTACGCCCAATAGTTCCCGTCTCGTTCCTCGTATATACTTACAGGCTTACACGGCTATTGAGCATATCAATGTTTTTCTTGAAAGTATTCTCGACAGTCCTATTTCCGAAGATGTGAAAATTAAAAATATT
>JAYRXP010000463.1:0-7418 GCA_041917395.1 Paludibacter sp. | reverse complement strand
TGCTGTAAATCTCGATTATAAAACCGGAACACAGCATCAGTTCTATTTGTTACAAATCAGGCCAATCATTGATAATAAGGAATTTATAAACGAAGATATTGGAGCCATTCCTACAAACGATGCGATTATTACCAGTACAAGTACACTCGGACATGGAATTACGAACGATATTTATGATATTGTATATGTGAATCCCGAAATGTTTAGTGCTTCAAATAACCGGCTGATAATGTACGATATAGAAAAGATTAATAAGATGTTGTGTGCCGAAAACAGACATTATATACTTGTTGGTCCGGGTAGATGGGGTTCGAGTGACGAATGGCTTGGAATTCCGGTTAAATGGCCTCATATAAGCAACGCCCGTCTCATTGTGGAAACGAGTTATTCCAATTACCGGATTGATCCGAGTCAGGGTACGCATTTCTTCCAAAACCTGACATCGTTCGGTGTGTCCTATTTTACGATTCATCCGCATATCAACGAAGGTAGTTTTGATGAGGCTTATTTAAAAGAACAACCGACTTTTACGGAGACAAAATATGTTCGTCATGTGCGTTTTGAAAAGCCGGTTGTAATCAAAATTGATGGACGGAAAAATATCGGTGTTGTTCTTAAACCTTAATATTATCTGCTTTTTCTGATTTCTGATTCACTTCTGTTGTTTTTAAATCTAATTTATACTTTCAAATTGTCATTTTTTAAGCGCTTTAGTATTTAATCTGATTATTTTATTTTGCTGTTGGTTTTATTTTATTGCTTTCTATGTGTTTTGTGGAATGGGAATTCTCTTGTCAAATTAATAGTAAAACCTGCTTTTGCTTTTGAAATTTGTAAAATTGTAATAGTTGCAAAAAGTGACATTATGGTAGTATTTAGTGTTGAATTGTAAAATAATTACCTGTTTAATTATAAAACGAGCGTTAATTTTGTGTTTTAGATATTATTTTGTAACTTTGGGCCCGATTTAAAACAATAAAATTAAAAAGCACATTATTATGAAAGTTGAACAAGTTCTTGACAATTTGAAAAGAAGGTTTCCAAATGAGCCGGAGTATCATCAAGCAGTCGAAGAAGTATTGCGCTCCATCGAAGACGAGTACAATGCGCATCCTGAATTCGAAAAACAAAACCTGATTGAACGTTTGTGTATCCCCGAACGTATTTTCTCGTTCCGGATTACATGGGTTGACGACAAGGGAAATGTACAAACAAACATGGCTTATCGTATTCAGCACAACAATGCTATCGGACCATACAAGGGCGGTATGCGCTTCCACGCTTCGGTTTGTCCTTCGATTCTGAAATTCCTTGCATTCGAACAAACATTTAAAAATGCACTGACTACGCTTCCAATGGGTGGAGCTAAAGGAGGTTCTGATTTTAATCCGAAAGGAAAATCGAATGCTGAGGTAATGCGTTTTTGTCAGGCATTTATGTTGGAATTGTGGCGCCATATTGGTCCTGATACTGATGTTCCTGCCGGAGATATCGGTGTTGGTGGCCGTGAGGTGGCCTATATGTATGGCATGTACAAAAAATTAGCCCGTGAAAATACCGGAACCTTTACTGGAAAAGGTCTTGAGTTTGGTGGTTCACTGATACGTCCGGAAGCTACAGGTTACGGAAATATCTATTTTCTTATGAATATGCTAAAACGCAAAGGCATTAACGATTTGAAAGGTCAGGTTGTTGCTATTTCCGGTTCAGGAAATGTGGCGACTTATACCGCCGAAAAGGTGTTAGAGTTGGGAGGTAAAGTTATTACACTTTCGGACAGTAATGGTTACATTTACGATGAAAATGGTATAGACCGTGAAAAATTAGCGTATGTTTTTGAACTTAAAAATGTGTATCGCGGACGTATTAAGGAATATGCTGACAAATACAATTGCAAATATGTGGAAGGTGGACGTCCTTGGGCAGAAAAATGTACCATCGCTTTACCATCGGCTACACAAAACGAATTGAATGGCGAGGATGCTGAAATGTTGGTTGCAAACGGATGTATCGCTGTTTCGGAAGGCGCAAACATGCCATCTACGCCGGAAGCTGTTGATGTGTTCCTGAAAAATAAAATCCTTTACGGTCCGGGTAAAGCTGCTAACGCTGGTGGTGTATCTGTTTCCGGTTTGGAAATGACACAAAACTCAATGCGCCTTAGCTGGTCAAAAGAAGAGGTGGATGAAAAACTGAAAGGAATCATGGCAAGTATTCACGAGTCGTGTGTTAAATACGGAACTGAAGCTGATGGTTTTGTAAATTATGTGAAAGGTGCTAATGTGGCCGGTTTCATGAAAGTTGCAAAAGCGATGATGGCGCAGGGTGTACTCTAAAATTGATTGATTGATTGATTGATACGAAACAGGCTGTCCGCTTTTTGCGGACAGTCTGTTTTTGCGTAATTAAAGACTATAAATTAATCGAAATTTGTATACGCCGTTTCGCCGTGATGTGTTTCGTCCAGACCTACAGCCTCGTGTTTGTCATCTGCTCTCACGCCAACAAGTTTATCGGATAGTTTGAATAGTAAAAACGTGCCAAAAGCCGAAAACAAAATGACCACACCAGCAGCAATTGCCTGTATTTTCAGCTGTTCGAAATTTCCGTAAATTGCTCCGCTGTATTGGCTCTGAATAAGTGGTGACGCAAAAACTCCGGTGAGTATAACGCCCAGAATTCCACCTATTCCGTGAACTCCGAATGCGTCGAGCGAGTCATCATAGCCCAATCTGGGTTTCATATAAGCTACCATTACAAAACATACAATTGATGCTGTCAGGCCAATGAAAATAGCGCTCTGAACCGTAACGAATCCTGCAGCTCCGGTGATTGTAGCCAGCCCTGCAATGGCTCCGGTGCATATTCCCACGACCGTTGGTCTGCGATCGAGCTTCCATTCCAATACCGCCCATGTTAATGCAGCTACTGCCGCCGAAATATGAGTGACCAAAAGTGCATTCCCGGCTAAACCATCTGCTGCCAAACCACTTCCTCCATTAAAACCAAACCAGCCCACCCAAAGCATTCCGGTGCCGATAGCTACCTGTGGAATATTGTGGGGTGGGAGGGCGTGCCCTTTGTAGTCGCGGCGTTTTCCAAGCATTATTGCAGTAACAATGGCCGCTACTCCGGCACTGATGTGAACTACGATTCCGCCCGCAAAATCGAGTGCTCCCATCTTGTCGAGCCAGCCATCGGCCGACCAAACCCAATGTGCAATCGGATTATAAATAAATACAGCCCAGAGAATTGAAAATAGCAGAAAGCCTTTAAAATTTATACGTTCAGCAAAAGCACCGATTATCAGAGCTGGTGTAATGACTGCAAACATACCCTGAAACAGAATAAAAACGACATGTGGAATGGTTCCTGTTTTTGCACCATTAGCCAACGTGTTGAAGTGTGAAATGAAATAAGGACTTGCCTCTTTTATAGAAATATTATTTAGAAAGGCCCAGTCGAAACCACCAATGTAAGGCTTTAGCCAACTAACCGGATTTGAGCCGAATGAATTGCTATAACCAATAATTACCCATTCGACACTTATAACTGCCACAAGGATAAAAATTTGCATAAAAACACTCAATACGTTTTTACGACGAACCAAACCGCCGTAGAATAATGTGAGCCCCGGAATGGACATGAAAAGTACAAGAGCTGTGGAAACAATTATCCAGGCTGTGTCGCCCGAGTCGAATGAAGTTGCCCGAGTGGAATTAACCTGTGCAAAAAGCGAAGTGCTGAGCAGTGTAAGCACTGCCAGTGATAAAAATTTTAATTTCATGTAATATCGTGTGTGTTGAGAAGTAGAAATTGGAAAATTGAAAGTAAGTAACAAGGCTTTATAAACCTTATGAACTTTTCAGCCTGATCGAGCTATTCCTTATTGTAGAGTGCTCCGGGGCCAGATTCTCCATTTCGGATCCGGTATGTTTCTTCGATGTCGTAAACAAAAATTTTACCATCGCCCTGCTCGCCTGTCCATGCCGATTTGAGAATGCTTTTTACGGTTTTTTCGACATTTACGTCGCGCACTACGATCGAAATCATTCGGCGCTGAATATATCCGGATCTGAATACCTGTCCGCGAACCACCTGTTCTTCTGTTGACTTACCGAGTCCGGTAATATCCCAGTACGAAAACCAATCAATTTCAGCATCAAACAATGCTTGTTTAACATCTTCGAATTTTGACTTTCGGATAACTGCTTCTATTTTTTTCATTATGAAATAAATTATTGTTTAAATATGTTTTATTGCTTGTTTTAATTCAGATTTTATGTCAATATTCTTGTAGTTTGCTGATTTTATAAGTCATTTTGATATTAATCTGATTTCGGGGTGCAAAAGTACATTATTATTTCGAATAGTCAAACATAATGATAATATTATTTTAAAATATGTGTATTTTTGATAGTCTTTTGTTGTTATTTGAATCATACTAATAAAAGTAAAGCAGACCAATTCATCCCGAATTAGTCTGCTTTGAAACAATAAAACTAAAAAACACACGATATAAATCAGCTTTGACAGTGTTAAATCAAAGCGATCTTTTTTATTTTGTTAATCGAAACTTGTGTAAGCGGTTTCACCGTGTTGAGTTTCGTCAAGACCGATAGCCTCTTCTTTATCAGAAACACGTACACCAACTAAAGCATCTGTAATTTTGAAAAGTATAAAGGTACCTACTCCCGAGAAAACAATCGTTGCAAGTGTTGCAATGGCTTGTGTTCCTAACTGAGCCATGTTGCCGTAAGCAGCACCACTGTAAGCTGACTGAATAGCCGGAGTAGCCAAAACACCTGTCAGGATTGCTCCCAAAATACCACCGATACCGTGAACTCCGAATGCATCTAATGAGTCGTCGTATCCAAGTTTTGGTTTTACGTAAGCAACCATAAAGAAACAAATAACTGCTACAGCCACACCAATAGCCAGGGCGCCACCAACGCCAACAAAACCTGCAGCAGGAGTAATAGCAACCAAACCACCAACAGCACCTGTACTGATACCTACAACTGTGGCACGTTTGTCGATGATCCATTCCAAAGCAGCCCAAACAACAGCAGCAGTTGCAGCAGCAATATGAGTAACCATAAGCGCGTTAGCAGCAAGACCATCAGCAGCCAATCCGCTACCTGCGTTGAAACCAAACCAACCTACCCAAAGCATGGCAGCACCAATAACTACGTAAGTAATATTGTGAGGAGGTAAAGCATGATTTTTATAATCGCGGCGTTTGCCAAGCATAAGCGCGGTTACGATAGCTGCAATACCTGCATTGATATGTACTACGGTACCACCTGCAAAGTCAAGAGCTCCCATTTTGAACAACCAGCCATCACCTGACCACACCCAGTGTGCTACCGGATTGTAAATAAAGATTGACCAAAGCACTGAAAAAAGCAAAAACCCTTTAAATTTAATACGCTCAGCAAATGCACCAATAATAAGAGCTGGAGTAATTACAGCAAACATACATTGGAACATAATGAATAGAATATGAGGAATTGTTCCGATTGTACCGCCATCGGCAGTTGGTTGCGAATGTGAAATAAAATAAGGACTTAAATCACTTACATTAATTCCATTCAGAAACGCCCAGTCGAAACCACCAAAATATGGTTTTAACCACTCGATTGAACTCGATCCGAATGCATTGCTATAACCAAAAACCACCCATTCGATACTGAGCACTGCTACAAGAATAAACACCTGCATAAACACACTCAAAACGTTTTTGCGACGCACCAAACCACCATAAAACAATGATAATCCGGGAATTGACATAAATAAAACCAAAGCTACTGCTACAATCATCCATGCAGTATCACCTGCATCAATCGCAGGCACTATAGGAGCCTCTGTTTGGGCCATTAATGTGCTTCCTAAACCTGAAGCAAGCGCACCGAGAAGTAATATATATTTTTTCATTTTTTCTTAATTTTACATTTTTACATTCTTACATTTCTACATTCATCTATTCTTTATTATAAAGTGCTTCGGGTCCCGATTCTCCGTTACGAATACGATAAGTTTCCGAAATGTCATACACAAACACTTTACCATCGCCGAGTTCGCCGGTTTGAGCCGATTTGATAATTGCTGTTACTGTTTTTTCGAGATTTATGTCGCGAACCACAATCGAAATCATGCGTCGTTGGATATAACCCGATTTAAATACCTGGCCACGAACTACCTGTTCTTCAGTTGATTTTCCAAGACCGGTGATATCCCAATACGAGAACCAGTCAATGTCGGCATCTAACAAAGCTTGTTTTACATCTTCAAACTTTGCTTTGCGGATAATTGCTTCAATTTTTTTCATTTTTGTATATTTTAAAATTGTTGTTTTAGCTTATTAGATCAATTATAATGTTACTCCAAGAACTAAAAATGCATCTTTTGCTGTTGGATTAACTCCAACCACACCGTAAACAGGTAAACTGAATTTGTCGGTTATCGTTATTGTTTTGGTGCTTTTTAGAGCAATATTGGTTAACCCAAGTCCGGTGGTTCCATAGTTGGCACTTTCGTTTAATGAGCCTCCCACAAATAATTTTGTGTTGTCAGAAATAGGGTAAGCCAATTCTAAATAGGTTGAATATGCCTGTTTTGCCGAAGCGGTTTTGTCGGCACCATAAAACATGGTGTTTAGAGAAACGCTTAAAGGAAATGATTCAACGCCGGCATAGTTTAATGAGCCTTCGAATACGTGATCTGTTCCTGTGCCATAAGCGAAATAGCTTTTTGAGAAATTCCAGTTGTAATCTGTTACCGTTAACGAGAACAGGCTTGATAATGCGTAAGTAGCATAAACATCAACTTCTTTTACTGAACCCAGAATGCCCGTTGAGCCCCAAACTCCAAATGTAAATTTTCCTGTTGTGAATGTAATGGTTGGTTGGATATTGGGAGTTCCTTTTGTGTTGGTTAAATCTTGTTCAACACCACGCCAAACATAATTACTTACCAAATCGGCGTCTACCGAAAACTGAGCTTTAACACTTGCTGTAGTAAATACTGCGATAATTGCAATTGCGAAAATTTTTACTGCTTTCATAATTCTAAAAATTAAATTGTAATTAAAAAATAACTAATACCTATTCGTTTGTTTTCTGTTTATAAATATATCAATATGATAGATTATTTATTTAAAAGCTATCTTTATGTTTTATTTACGATGCAAAGATATACATAATGATATATTAATGCCAAATAATTAAGCATTTTAATATGTTTGATTTTATGTTTAATACAATTGGTAAGTAGAAATAAGATTATGCTTTCATTATGTAATTAAAAAAAATAAATATATATCATATTGTTAGTTGTTGTCTGTCTTATGTTGCATTAATTGTGAGAGTGTTTTGCTGTTTTGTGGGAAAAATGTAAAAAAAACGGAGATACATATT
>JAYRXP010000462.1:0-3651 GCA_041917395.1 Paludibacter sp. | reverse complement strand
GCGGTAATTCCCACTACCAATACGGATAATGCCGCGAGTAGTGCCACCACAAGATTTCCGGTCAGAAACTGACGCTTGTAGCTGGCTGAATAAAACCATAGTAATCCCGGCGCCACTATAAATATAAATCCCAGTGTGAAGCTTTTCAGTTTGAACGCAAGCACTAATCCACATATTACCCCGATACCTGTAAGAATCTGGTGCAAAAGCATGGCCTGTTGCTTGGATACGCTATTAGTTACAATTAATTTATCCGGCTTATTTATCCTGTCAATTTTTATGTCAAAATAATCGTTTATCACATATCCGGCGGCAGCTATACATACTGTGGATGCAATAAGCAACAATAAATTAACATCGGCTGGTGTATATTCGAAACCGAATTTTTGCAAAAGCGGTGCTATAATAACCTGCTGCATTACCAGCTGGATGAAAGCCAGGAATAGCAGATTTTTGTAGCGAAAAAGCCGAAGATATGTATTCATGCACTTTTATTTTGCTGCAAAAATACAAAATTTATCGGTGTGAAAAAGAGCTAAAGCCAGAAATGACCGTAATAATGTCACTTTTTCGATTAAGCCAAAAAAAGTCGCTGATAAATTATCAACGACTTTTAAGCTCTCCCTCTTGGACTTGAACCAAGGACCCTCTGATTAACAGTCAGATGCTCTAACCGACTGAGCTAAGGAAGAATTTTGCACATGTTTTTTTGTCAAATGCGTTGCAAAAGTAATTGATTTTAATGAAATATGCAATATCTTTGCACAAAAAATAACGAATAAATTTATGAAAAAAGTTTTAGGAATGGGTAATGCCCTGACAGATATTTTGTTACAGATTAGTAGCGATGATATTTTAAGCAAACTTAACTTGCCTAAAGGTAGTATGCAGTTGGTGGATGCGCAAAAATCGGAAGAAATTACGAATTTTCTTACGGAAATAAGTCCTGTAATGGTAACGGGTGGGTCGGCATCGAATACAATAAACGGAATAACCTGCCTGGGAGGTAAGGCTGGTTTTATTGGTAAAGTGGGCAAAGACTACATTGGCGATTTTTTTAAAAACGATATGATCAAAAATGGTGTTACACCTCATCTGGAATTGAGTAATACGCCGAGTGGTAAATGTACGGTGTTGGTTTCGGCAGATGGAGAGCGAACATTATGTACATTCCTTGGGGCTGCCTGCGAAATTGAAGCGTCGGATTTGAAACCTCAGATGTTCGAAGGTTATGATATTTTTCATATCGAAGGTTATCTGGTGCAGAATCACGATTTGATACGTGCGGCTGTCAGAATGGCCAAACAGGCAGGGTTGTTAGTGTCAGTTGATTTGGCAAGTTACAATGTGGTTGAATCAAACCTTGAATTTCTCAATGAGATGATTCGCGATTATGTGGACATTGTTTTTGCTAACGAAGAAGAAGCCCGTTCATTTACCGGAAAAGAGCCTGAAGAGGCGTTAATTCATATTTCGGAGCACTGTGAAATTGCTGTGGTGAAAATAGGTAAGGAGGGATCGTATATTAAGTCAGGAAGCAATAGTGTAAAAGTGATGCCGCGTTTGGCTGAATGTATCGATACGACCGGGGCGGGCGACTTATATGCAGCCGGATTTTTATACGGTCTTGCTAATGGTTATCCACACGAGATTTGCGGCAAAATTGGTTCGTTGGTATCAGCTAAGGTTGTGGAAGTAATTGGAGCTAAAATGACCGATGAGGTATGGAACGAAATCAAGCAGGAAATAAATGCAATGATTTAACCAGAAATTAAAACTCAAACAATCCTGTATACAAAAATGGCTGTCACGTTGCGGGACAGCCATTTTTATGTCAGGTAGTTGCGGTTTTTACTTCAGTTGATCCGAAGTGTACGCTTTGGGCAATTTGCGCAGATTGTATTGCGAAGCCATAATTTCGCCATAAGCACCCGCTGAACGCAACGCAATGATGTCGCCGCGTTTGGTGGTGTTCATGCTGTAATCTTTGGCAAACGAGTCCGATGATTCACAGATAGGTCCTACCACATCGTAAGTGTCTTCGGGCAGATTTGAACTTAGATTTTCGATGCGATGATAGGCCTGATAAAGTGCAGGGCGAATCAGTTCGGTAAATCCGGCATCGAGTATGGCAAATTTTTTCGAAGTACCTTCTTTTACATACAATACTCTTGAAATAAGACTTCCGCATTGAGCAACCACAGCGCGACCTAGTTCGAAGTGCAGTGTCTGATTAGGGCGAAGCTCCAAATGTTCGCGGAAAACTTTAAAATAAGCTTCAAAATCAGGAATAGGGAAATGATTCGGGTGTTCGTAGTTGATGCCCAGACCACCGCCGACATTTATCACCGATAGGGTTATGTTACGGCTGTCAAAATGTTCCTGTATTTCGTTTACGCGGACGCTCAGTGCCTGAAATGAACTCATGTCGGTTATTTGCGAACCTATGTGGAAATGAATACCGATTAGTTTTACGTTCGAAAGCTTCAGTACCAGATCAGTTACTTTATCCAGATCAGACATGTTGATACCAAACTTATTTTCGTTCAGTCCGGTAGTGATATAGTGGTGCGTGTGCGCACTCACATTCGGATTAATACGTAAAGCAACCTGTGCGGTTTTGCCTTTGGCGGCGGCCAGTTCGTTGATAACTTCCAGTTCGGGGATAGATTCAACGTTGAAACAGAAAATATCGTTTTCCAATCCAAGATTAATTTCCCAGTCTGCCTTGCCTACACCGGCAAATACTACTTTTGACGCCGGAATGCCGGCATCTAAAGCTGCCTGAACTTCGCCACCGCTTACGCAGTCGGCTCCAAGTCCTGCTTCCTGAATACATTTTAAAACGCTTGGGTTTACATTCGCTTTCATGGCATAATGCACATCGAAATTCGAACGGCTGCTCTGCGCTTTTATTTCAGTAAGCGTAGCACGTAGCAAATCCAAATCATAATAATAAAATGGTGTATCTAATTCCTGAAACTGTTGTACAGGATAGTTTGCTTTTGTCATTAATTTTCTAACTTTTAAACCTTAAAAACTTTATAAACTTTCTAACTGAAAAGTCCTTCGCTCAGCGCTATCAATGCACGTTTTTTATCGTCGGCATTAATCAGAAACGAGATATTGTAGTTGCTTCCACCATAAGAAATCATACGAACGGGTATGTCTTTCATAGCTGCAACTGCTTTTGCCTGAAAACCAACGTTTTCGGAAGGTAGATCTCCAACAACACAGATAATTACCATGTTAGAGTCGACTGTAACGGTACCCAGTTTTTTCAGGTTGTTTACAATTTCGTCGAGTCGCTTGGTGTTGTCAATAGTAATCGAAACGCCCACTTCCGAAGTGGTAATCATATCAATAGAAGTTTGATACGACTCGAAAATTTCGAATACTTTACGCATAAAGCCATGAGCCAGCAACATGCGGCCTGATTTTATTTTGATAGCTGTAATACCGTCTTTGGCTGCAACTGCCTGGATTGTACCTTTTTTGCTTTGCATCGAAATAAGCGTACCGGGTGCTTTCGGCTCCATGGTATTGAGCAGACGAACCGGAATATTGTTCAGTTTCGCTGGTAAAATACAGGTTGGGTGCAGAATTTTAGCCCCGAAATAAGCCAACTCGGCAGCTTCCTCAAAATGAAGG
>JAYRXP010000461.1:0-6425 GCA_041917395.1 Paludibacter sp. | reverse complement strand
GTTGTATCGAAAATCAGAAATGTTATTTATAATAGAGGAAATTTTCAGGAATTCAAATCAACCATATATCTCTAAACAGGAATGATATTTTACTCCCGGCAATAAAGTAGAAATTAGTTATAAATCTGTCAAGCTAATTTAGGACAAGACAAAACGGGGTGGATTCGATAAATAAATTTTAGAAACTGCCTCCCGATTTGACAAAAAAACATAAAATCGAAAAAAAATTGACTACTGTTTTCTTTTTCATTATCTTTGAAGTCTGATTTTAAAAATACAACGATTGAAATTATGCCTTCGATGATAAAAACAATACTTTATGGTATTGGTGTTTTTTCGGTTTTTACGATAATAGCACTGATAATGAAATTATTGATGAATGATAAACCGATTCATGCTGATTATTTTGGCTTGTTTACAAATAATGATTTATTGCTGGGTGCCATTGTGGCTGTTACCGTTACAATTGCCCACAGACGGAGAATGAAAATAAAGTGATTTTGTAAATGGTTGCAAAAGAGTTGATTGATTATATTATTGGTTTTTTGATAGGTATTGAAATTCCGGCAGATACGCCGGTTCGCATTGGTTATACTGCCGATTACAGGGAGTTCGACAACTATGATGTTGTTATAAAAGCTTCGGATTTTTTTAATAGCGATGTGTATGGTAAAGAGGCTTCGATGCCGGTTTTACCCCTCAAAATATGGGACGAAGTGCCGGTATTGTTTGGCGAACCTTTTGCCGAAGTTATCGGAAATACGCTGGTGCTCAACGCCGACATTGTTGCCGGAACTTACTTTTTAATTTCGCGTTACGAAGAAATTCTGAGACCCGGTGTGCGCGATGTGCACGGCCGTTTTCCGGGCAAGGAATCGCTGCCTTACCGGGCCGGCTTTATCGACCGTCCGATTATCGAGGAGTGGGGTGCTCAGTTCCGTCAGCTGCTGCGCAGCAATGGTTTTAATATCCCCGAACCGCCTCGGAAAATCAGCAAGGTTTACCTCACACACGATGTGGATCAGCTCGTGCATTTCCGTACCATTAGAGGTATGCTCGGGGGCGTACTCAGAGGTATTAAACGCCCCAAGGAAGGCCAGCGTGCGCTGAAAAGTTTTTTTGGACGTGTGTCCGACGATCCCTGGTATACTTTCCCGTTTTTGTTTAAAATTAATAACGATCTGCGTTCGGTGCTGGGAAAGGACCGGTGCGAAACAATTATTTTTGTCCGCTCGATGGGCATGAAATACGAAGAGGATAAGCCTTTCCCCAACCTGTTGTTGCCCGACTATAAATATTTTTTACGTTACTGTAAGCGCAAAGCAGTTACTATGGGCTTGCATGCCAGCTACGAATGTGGTGTTAATCCGGCTTTGGTAGAAACAGAAAAGCAAAAGCTGGAGAAATCCATTCATAATAAGGTTTTGTATAACCGAAATCACTTTATGAATAACCGTGAACCGCGGCACATGATGGAGTTGATTAAGGCTGGCATAACCGACGATTTCAGCCTCGGCTATGCAGATATGGCCGGGTTCAGACTGGGTACCTGCCGTGCTGTAAGGTTTATTAATCCCGAAACCAGAGAACTTACGGCTTTAACGCTCCATACGCTTAACATCATGGATCGTACTCTTAGTGACAAACGGTATATGTATATGAACGCGCACGATGCTTATCAGTATTGCGAACAGCTGATAAACTGTGTGGAGCGTTACAATGGTGAAATTTCACTGCTTTGGCACAATAATCTGGTGGAAAAATCGCCCGAGCTCTACCACCGCAAACTATATACTGAATTATTAAAGTTTTTGGAACAAAAAGTATGAACCGACGTGTAATTATTTTAGCTGCCAACGATTTGGCTACCGATCAGCGCGTGTTGAAAGTGGCTTCCGTTTTCGGGCAAAATAATTTTGACGTATTACTGATCGGTCGTCGGTTAAAAAAATCACCTCAACTTACCATTCCCTTTGAAAATAAACGATTCAGGCTTTTTTTCGAACGCTCGGCCTTGTTTTATGCCGAATTTAATATCCGTGCCTTCGTGTTTTTGATGTTTGCCGGATGTACGCATATTTTGGCCAACGATACTGATACGCTTCCTGCTGCTTTTCTGGTTTCGAAACTCAGGCGCTTGAAACTGATTTTCGATGCTCATGAACTGTTTCCCGAAGTGCCCGAACTGCACGACCGCAAGATGGCCAAAAAAATCTGGGTGAAGATTGAAGATTTGTTGTTTCCCCATCTCCGGCATTGTTATACCGTGTGTCAGTCCATTGCTGATTACTATAATCACAGGTATGGCATTTCGATGGGAGTGGTGCGAAACATTCCTTTCATGCGAAGTTCCGGCGATGTATTGCTAAATTACAGTGGTAAAAAAATTATACTGTATCAGGGTGCGCTCAACAAAGGCCGGGGGCTGGAGTGGGTTATCGATGCCATGCCGTTTGTAGGTGATGCCGTTTTGGTTATTATTGGCAGTGGAGATGTGGAAAATCAACTCCGGCAGCGTGTTGTTGCGAACGGATTGGAAAATAAGGTGTTTTTCATTGGGCGTATCGATGCTTCCGAATTGTACAAATATACTCCTTCTGCGTCTATTGGTCTGTGTTTGCTCGACGACATCGGTTTGAGTTATCATTATGCGTTACCTAACCGTATTTTCGATTACTTGCATGCCGGAGTACCTGTACTGGCTACCCGTTTTCCGGAGATTGAAAAAATTGTTTCGGGCTACAGAACGGGGGTGCTTATTGATCATTACGAACCTGCTTATCTGGCTGATTTGATTAATGATATGCTGGTTCAGCCTTTTGATAAAACACATTTTGCTAAGGTGTCGGAAGAGCTTTGCTGGGAAAACGAATCGAAGAAATTAGCTGAAATTATTCAGCAAGCACTTTAAAAATCAATTCTGAAATTTTTTATGGATAAACAAATTACAAAAACCCTGACAGTGCGCCCGGAGCAAACAGCTGAGTCGCTGGGATCGGGTCTTTTGCCTGTGTTTTCAACGCCATCGCTGGTTGCTTTTATGGAAAATACGGCTATGCAGCTTATTGAATTGCCCGAAGGTAGCTCCAGTGTGGGAACTTCAATCTCGGTAAAACACCTGAAAGCCAGCAGGGTTGGAGAGGTGCTCGCATGTGTTGCCACGCTGACAAACAGGGATGGGCGTCGTTATGAATTTGAATTAAAGGTAACCGATTCGGCAGGCGATGTTGTTGGCGAAGGTGTTCACGAGCGCTTTTTAGTGGATGTTGAGCGTTTTATGAGTAAAATCAACTAATCTTAACCACTGTTCAGTGTACAAAAAAAGGAGGATAACATCCTCCTTTTTTTATGGCAGTAAGCTGATGGTTTATCAACCGCATTTTGAATAACCGCAGTTTTTGCAGGTTAAGCAACCTTCCTGATAGATTAGCGCTTTGTGTCCGCAATTCGGACATTCCTGACCGGCAATCTGTGTTCCATCCGGAATGTACTTCTTGAGCGCACGTTCCACACCCACTTTCCAGGTGTTGATTGATTCGCTGTCTAATTGTAGTCCCGATACCAGTTTGATAACCTGATCGATTGGCATACCGTAGCGTAATACTCCTGAAATAAGCTTGGCGTAGTTCCAGTATTCTTTGTCGAATTTGTGCGACAGTCCTTCTACGGTTGTTTTGTAACCACGTTTGTTCTGGAACTGGAAGTCGTAACGTTTTTGTCCGTTCTCGTCGATGGTTTTAATAATCTTACCTTGTGTAACGGTTTTAGGTAGTAAAATACCTTCTTCGTCGTCGGCCAACCCGGTAAAAATTTCGTAAGGTTTGCCATTTTTCAAGCCAACGAATGCAATCCATTTGTCTTTTGCATTTTGGAAACGAACAACATCGCATTCCAGTTCTTTCGGACGTGTGAAATGTTCTTCGTCGTACGGAAAACAAACGGTTTTGCCATCTTTGCCTTCTTCTTTTTTATCGTTGGTAGATATAAGTACGCCCGATCTTGAGCCATCGCGATAAACGGTAACGCCCTTACAGCCTACACGCCAGGCTTCTTCGTATAATTTACCTACTAATTCTTCATCTACATTGTTTGGCAGGTTGATAGTTACACTTATGGAGTGATCTACCCATTTCTGGATACGTCCCTGCATTTGTACTTTTTTCAGCCAGTCTACATCGTTTGCCGTAGCCTTGTAGTAAGGCGATTCCTCAACTAATTTTTCAACTTCTTCCTGTGTGTAATGTTTAGCTGTAGGATGGCCGTTTGCTTCCATCCAGGTTACAAACTTGTGATGGAATACAACGTATTCTTCCCATGAGTCACCGTTTTCGTCAACAAAGTCGATACGCACGTTTTTATCGTTCGGGTTTACTTTGCGGCGACGGGTGTAAACCGGCATAAATACAGGTTCGATGCCCGAAGTGGTCTGTGTCATGATACTTGTTGTTCCCGTAGGTGCAATTGTTAAGCAGGCAATGTTACGGCGTCCGTATTTTACCATGTCTTTGTACAGGCTTGAATCGGCTTCGCGTAAACGTTGAATAAACGGATTGTTTTCTTCGCGTTTAGCATCGTAAACGGTAAAAGCTCCACGTTCTTTAGCCATAATCACCGACGAGCGGTAAGCGGCAATTGCCACTGCTTTGTGTACTTTTTCCGAAAAATCGGTTGCTTCGTCGGTTCCGTAACGCAGATTAAGTGCAGCGAGCATATCACCTTCGCCGGTGGTTCCAACACCTGTACGGCGTCCCTGACTTGTTTTGGTTTTAATTTTTTCCCAAAGCTGGTATTCTGTCAGTTTAATATCGTCGTCTTCGGGGTCGGAATCAATTTTCTTGATAATGGCTTCGATTTTTTCCATTTCGAGGTCAATAATATCGTCCATAATGCGCTGAGCAAGCTGAACATGTTTATTGAATAGCTCAAAATCGAAGTAAGCGTCTTTTGTAAACGGATTTACAACATACGAATATAAATTGATAGCCAGCAGACGGCAACTGTCGTAAGGACAGAGTGGAATTTCGCCACATGGATTGGTAGATACAGTTTTGTAACCCAAATCGGCATAGCAATCGGGCACAGATTCGCGGGTGATTGTATCCCAGAAAAGTACACCGGGCTCAGCCGATTGCCATGCATTGTGCACAATTTTTTTCCAGATTGTGTTGGCGTCTACTTCTTTTACAAACCACGGATTATCCGAGTTAATAGGATATTGTTGTTTGTAAGGTTGCCCGGTCATAACAGCCTTCATAAAGTCGTCGTCGATTTTTACCGACACGTTGGCGCCTGTCACCTTGCCCGATTCCATTTTGGCATCGATAAATGACTCCGAATCCGGATGTTTAATCGAAACGCTCAGCATTAATGCACCACGGCGGCCATCCTGAGCTACTTCGCGTGTAGAATTGGAATAACGCTCCATGAACGGAACAATACCGGTAGAGGTAAGAGCCGAGTTTTTAACGGGCGATCCTTTGGGGCGAATGTGCGACAAATCGTGTCCAACACCACCGCGGCGTTTCATTAATTGTACCTGCTCTTCGTCAATTTTGATAATAGCTCCATACGAATCGGAGTCACCGTCGAAACCTATTACGAAGCAGTTCGAAAGCGATGCAACCTGATGTTCGTTTCCAATACCGGTCATCGGGCTACCCTGTGGAACTATGTATTTGAAATTGCGGAATAGTTCAAAAAGTTCGTCTTCGCTAAGCGGATTCGGATAATTCTTTTCGACACGTGCAATTTCGCGGGCCAAACGACGATGCATATCGTCGGGTGTCAGTTCATAAACATTGCCAAACGAGTCTTTCAACGCATATTTATTGGACCAGACTCTTGCTGCCAAATCGTCGCCTTTAAAAAACTCGAAGGAGGCCTGTTTGATTTCTTCTTGTGAATAAGTACGGGTGTTCACGGTTTTAATAATTCTTAAAAAGATTAATATGAGTGATTTATATATATTCTGATTGTTGCCCGAAAGCGGGTACAATTTTAATCAAAATTAATTGAATACACAATCTTTTATTCAACAATAATTTAGTGTAAAAATAAAATGTTTTCCAAAATAATTTTTAAAATGTTGTTTATTAGTGATTTAAAAAATCATTTTTGCTGAAAAATTTCCCAAAAAATATTTTGAATGAAAATTCGGGTAGTGGGTTGTGGAAATGTGATTATAATTAATACAAAAATGTGAATTGTTAAAATTATAATCAAAGTGTAAGTGTTATTGCCCGAAATTGCCGTTCGTGACTGTGAAAATGCGGGTATCGTTGTCCAATTCTGACAAAATGCTATCTAAGTGTTCGCGATTAGTGTCCGTAATAAATATCTGGCCGAAATTTTCGCCCGATACAAGTTCCAGAATTTTTTGAACACGTTTGGAATCTAATTTATCAAAAATATCATCGAGCAGCAGT
>JAYRXP010000460.1:0-6973 GCA_041917395.1 Paludibacter sp. | reverse complement strand
ATACAATGTAGAGGCAGTTTGTACGACAGATGATCCAATTGATACGCTCGAACATCATATTAAAACACGTGAAGACGGTTTTGAGATTAAAATGCTCCCTACCTGGCGTCCGGACAAAGCAATGGCCGTAGAAGTTCCCGAAAATTTCAAGAACTACGTTGAACAGCTTTCCGAAATATCAGGAGTTACCGTTTCGTCGTTCGACGATTTAATTTTTGCATTGCGCAAACGTCAGGATTTCTTTAACGAACAGGGATGTAAACTGTCCGACCACGGAATTGAGGAATTTTATGCCGAAGACTACACCGAAGACGAAATTAAATCTATTTTCAACAAAGTATATGGAGGAAAAGAGCTTACGCACGAAGAAATTTTGAAATTCAAATCGGCCATGATGGTTATTTTTGCCGAAATGGACTGGGAAAAAGGCTGGACACAACAATTTCATTACGGCGTGATACGCAACAATAACACCAGACTATTCAACAAGTTAGGTCCAGATACAGGTTTCGACTCAATAGGAACATTCAGCACCGCAAAAGCCATGTCGAAATTCCTGAATCGTCTCGACTCACAGGACAAGCTTGCAAAAACAATTCTCTATAATATAAATCCGGCCGACAACGAGATGATTGCTACCATGATTGGAAATTTCCAGGATGGATCTATAGCCGGAAAAATGCAGTTCGGATCAGGATGGTGGTTCCTTGATCAGAAAGATGGAATGGAAAAACAAATGAACTCACTCTCGGTTTTGGGATTATTGAGCAGGTTTATTGGCATGCTGACCGACTCTCGCAGCTTCCTCTCCTACCCTCGTCATGAATATTTCCGTCGTACACTGTGCAATCTGATTGGCAATGATGTTGAAATGGGCATACTACCCCATCAAGAACTTGAATTTATCGGACAAATGGTAGAAAATATCAGCTATAAAAATGCGAAAAACTATTTCAATTTTTAATAAAAATACGGTTTATATGCAGATTGAAGTATAAAACTTCAAAACCATTTAAAATATACAAAATACTTTTGTCGTCCCGAAAAAACGGTGTATCTTTGGTCGACCAATCAAAAAGAAATAAATATAACAATCACTTTTTTTAGAAAAATGAGTAAGAAAATTGTAACGCTTGGAGAAATTATGCTCCGTTTGTCAACACCGGGAAACACCCGCTTTGTTCAATCGGATGTATTTGATGTAGTTTATGGAGGTGGTGAAGCAAATGTAGCGGTGAGCTGTGCAAACTACGGACATGATGCCTACTTTGTATCAAAACTACCAAAACACGAAATCGGGCAATCAGCCGTAAATGCATTGCGCAAATATGGAGTAAAAACCGACTTCATTGCCCGTGGAGGCGACCGCGTAGGTATCTACTACCTCGAAACAGGAGCATCTATGCGTCCGAGCAAGGTTATTTACGACCGCGCAAACTCTGCCATTGCCGAAGCAAAAGCTTCCGATTTTGATTTCGACGCTATTATGAAAGGTGCTGATTGGTTTCACTGGTCAGGCATTACACCGGCAATTTCCGACTCAGCTGCCGAACTTACAAAACTGGCATGCGAAGCAGCTAAACGTCATGGCGTTACTGTTTCTGTGGATTTAAATTTCCGCAAAAAACTCTGGACAAAAGAAAAAGCACAATCTATCATGCGTCCGCTAATGCAATATGTGGATGTTTGTATTGGCAACGAAGAAGATGCAGAACTTTGTTTGGGCTTCAAACCGGATGCTGATGTAGAAGGTGGACATACCGATGCCGAAGGTTACAAAGGCATTTTCATGCAAATGGCGAAAGAATTTGATTTTAAATATGTTATCTCTACCCTTCGCGAATCATTCTCGGCAACGCACAACGGTTGGAAAGCGATGATTTACGATGGTAAAGAATTCTACACTTCGAAACGCTACGATATTGATCCTATTATCGACCGCGTTGGTGGTGGCGACTCATTCTCGGGAGGTGTTATCCACGGCCTGTTGACCAAACCCAACCAGGGCGAAGCACTGGAGTTTGCGGTAGCAGCATCAGCTTTGAAACACACAGTAAATGGGGACTTCAACTTAGTTTCAATTGAAGAAGTAGAAGCATTGGCCGGTGGCGATGCAAGTGGCAGGGTTCAACGATAATAAATAATAATATGCGTTTCTCAAAATTACAAGTTCTTTCAGTTATGAAAGAAACCGGCATGGTTCCGGTATTTTATCACAGCGATATCGAAGTTGCTAAAAATGTACTTAAAGCCTGTTACGAAGGCGGTGTACGCGCTTTCGAATTTACAAACCGAGGCGATTTTGCTCACGAGGTTTTTCGCGACCTGACAAAGTTTGCAGCCAAAGAATGCCCTGAGATGATTATGGGCATTGGCTCTATTGTCGACGCACCTACAGCAGCACTTTACATACAAATGGGTGCTAATTTTATTGTTGGCCCATTATTTAATCCCGAAGTGGCTAAAGTAGCAAACCGCCGCTTAATACCGTACGCACCGGGTTGTGGTTCGGTTAGTGAAGTTGGCTTTGCACAAGAAGCCGGCTGCGATATTTGCAAAGTATTCCCAGGCGATGTACTGGGAGCAGGTTTTGTAAAAGGTCTTAAGGCGCCAATGCCCTGGTCGAATTTGATGGTTACAGGCGGTGTAAAACCCGAAGAAGCCAATCTGAAAGCATGGTTCGATGCCGGTGTTACCTGTGTGGGCATGGGCTCAAACCTATTCCCTGCTGATTTGATGAAAGCAGGCGATTGGGCAGGAATCACCAAACTTTGTGCTGACGCTCTTGCTATTATTCAGAAAGTGAGAAAATGAGAAGATCTTTCTCAACCAATTTCTTGGACTCCAATTAAAAATAACTTCTAATATATTAAAAATGAGTACTCTTGGAAAAATTAACGAAAAAATGACGCAGTACAGATGGACCATTTGCACGTTGCTTTTTTTAGCAACGACAATCAACTATCTCGACCGTCAGGTTCTTTCTCTTTTGCAGCCCATTCTGGCCGAAGAGTTTCACTGGTCGGATAGCGATTATGGTACAATTACAGCTATTTTTTCGCTTGCCTATGCCATTTCAATGCTTTTTGCCGGCAGATTTATTGACAAACTCGGAACAAAAAAAGGATATGCCTGGGCTATCGCAGTTTGGTCGCTGGCAGCGATGTTGCACGCGCTTTGTGGATTAGCAACCGAATGGTGGACCGGAATACCGAATGCTAAAGGATTAATTGAAGCTACCGGCCCTGTTGTAGCTACAATTTCGATAGTCAGTGTGGTTATGTTTGTCATTGCACGCGTTTTGCTTGCCTTTGGCGAATCAGCCAACTTCCCGGCTGCGATTAAAGCTACTGCCGAATATTTCCCTAAACGCGACCGCGCTTTTGCAACAGGAGTTTTCAATTCCGGAGCAAATGTAGGAGCAATTTTAGCACCTCTTACAGTGCCTTTTATGGCCAAAGCATGGGGTTGGGAAACCGCATTTCTTGTAATTGGTGCAGTTGGTTTTTTATGGTTGGCTGCGTGGCTCATTCTGTATAAGCCAATCGAAGTAAACACCAAAGTAAATGATGCCGAAAGAGCTTATATTAATCAGGACGATGACAAAGATAAAGTTGTTGCTGAAGAAACTGTCAAAGTAAAAAAAATGACATTTTCACAAGCTCTGAAATTCAAACAGACCTGGGCATTTGCTTTCGGAAAATTTATGACCGACGGCGTTTGGTGGTTTTTCCTGTTCTGGACTCCGGCGTATCTGAAGGCCGAATACGGCATGCAGCCTGATCAGATTGCATTTCCGATTGGTGCACTATACACGCTTACAGTTTTCGGTTCCGTGTTTGGAGGTAAGTTCCCAACTTATTTCATAAACAAAGGTATGAATCCGTATGCAGGCCGTATGCGTGCCATGTTGATAATTGCATTCTTCCCACTGTTAGTGTTGTTGGCTCAACCATTCGGACACATGCAAATACTTGGAAATTATGCATTCTGGGTTCCCGTATTGCTTATCGGCATTGGAGGTTCTGCTCATCAGGCATGGTCGGCTAACATCTTTACCACAGTTGGTGATATGTTCCCAAAATCGGCAGTTGCCACCATTGTAGGGATTGGCGGTATGGCCGGTGGTATCGGCTCATTCTTTATCAACAAAGGAAGTGGTATGCTTTTCGACTACAGCCTGAACGTATGGGGAAGTAAAACTCCTGGCTACACAATTGTTTTTGCATTTTGTGCAGTTGCCTACCTTATCGGCTGGATCGTAATGAAAACGCTGGTACCGAAATACAAACCAATTTTAATGGATTGATTCTAAATAAAACATGTAACAAAAAAAAGTGCAAACCGCAGGTAAAACGGTTTGCACTTTTTTTATAAGAATTAATCTGACAGAAATTTCAACTGAATTTCCTTACTGCTATTTAAAATGGAGTTTCGTTGTGTGCCCCACTATTCGGAAAGCCGGTAGGATTACTTTTCTGACCCTCACCATAAAAGCTTTCGCCGCTGAAATCGTTCATTTTCGATGAAATAGTTTGATATCCGTCCATTTCGTCGCCAGATATATCATCTTTATTCATAAATTTGGCATAAGCTCCTTTAAACTTAAGTAAAACATCGCCTGTAGCACCATTACGATGCTTTGCAACAATAATTTCGGCCAAACCAACCAACGAATTTCCCTGCGCATCTTCAGTAATTTTATAATACTCGGGGCGGTGTATGAAACAAACCATATCCGCGTCCTGCTCAATAGCACCGGACTCACGAAGGTCGGATAACTGCGGACGTTTACCTTCGTGCCCCGTACGACCTTCAACACCACGGTTAAGCTGCGAAAGTGCAATAATAGGTATATCGAGCTCTTTTGCAAGTCCTTTTAACGAACGTGAAATGATACTTACTTCCTGCTCACGACTGCCAAAACTCATTCCGCTTGCATTCATAAGCTGCAGGTAGTCGATAATCAAACATTGTACTTTATGTTCTTTTACCAAACGGCGAGCCTTACTTCGCAGCTCGAAAACAGATAGACTCGGAGTATCGTCGACAAAAACAGGAGCATCAAGCAACATGTTAATATCCCTGTCGAATTTTTCCCATTCGTATTTTTCAAGCTGTCCGTTTTTAATCTTCTCGCCCTCAAGCTGACAAACATTCATTATCAAACGATTCACCAGCTGAACATTCGACATCTCGAGCGAAAATACGGCTACCGGCGAATTGTAGTCTACAGCCATATTTTTAGCCATCGAAAGAATAAATGCCGTTTTACCCATCGCCGGACGGGCAGCAATAATTATTAAGTCGGATTTTTGCCAACCGGAAGTAATTTTGTCCAACGCGTGAAATCCACTTGGCACACCGCTTGCACCCTGCTTCGTCGAAGCAATCTGCATACGTTTTCGAGCTTCCTCAATAACAGGATTTATCTGTGTAACATCCTTTTTCTGACTGTTTTGCGACAATTCGAAAAGCATACCTTCGGCCTCCTGCATCAGGTCATCAACGTCGGTTTTATCATCAAACGCCTTTGTCTGAATTTCGGATGAAACGCGGATTAATTCGCGCGCTAAATACTTTTGAACGATAATGCGGGCATGATATTCCAGGTGAGCAGCCGACGACACTTTTGCTGTAAGCAAAGTGATATAATACGCTCCTCCCACTTCATCGATGTTACCATTTTTGCGCAATTGTTCAGTAACAGTATGCATATCAATTGGTTCCTGATGCAGCGCAAGAGTCATAATAGCTTCAAAAATTTTTTGATGAGCCATTTTATAAAAGCATTCCGGCTTTAAAATTTCAGACACAATGGAATAAGCATCCTTCTCGAGCATAATTGCCCCGAGTACCGCTTCTTCAAGTTCAGGCGCCTGAGGTGGTAGTTTGCCATATTCATTGGCAGGAACAGGCATTGGTGTATTTTTTTTGGAATAATTACGTCGTTCGGCCATTTTTTAATTGGTGATATATTTAAAAGGAAATGAATTATTAACAGAATTACGAATTTCGGAGACCAAAAATACAAAACTAATTCGGTACTGCCATAAGAAAAATTTCAACATGCTGTTGATAAGTTTTTGTTGTAGCTGTATTCAAATCTTTTTTCCTACTTTTGTGAGCCGATAATTAATAGTGAATTTTTATGCTCTGACAAAATTATGTTATTAGATTTCAAACTATACGACAAGCCTCTCAATAAGCTTCCTGAAGAAAAAATAGTTATAAACACTATCAACGCACACAGCTATAATGTTGCCAGACAGGATGTTGATTTCCAAAATGCGTTGCTAAAAAGTGATGTACTATTGCCGGATGGAATTAGTGTGGTTTGGGCTGTCAGACTGCTGCAATATCTGAAAAAAAAGCCGGTAACAACATTACAAAAAATTGCCGGCGAAGATTTATTTTACTTCGAAATGAAGCGACTCTCAGGCAAAGGAACGGCTACTGCTTTATTTTTGGGGAGCTCGGAAACTGTTTTACAAAAAATAAAACAGCGGGCTGCCAACGAATTTCCAGCTGTAAATATTGAAACATATTCACCACCATTCAAAACCGCTTTCAGCCACGAAGACAACACAGAAATGGTTCTACGAATTCAAAAGATACAACCTGACACATTATTTGTAGGAATGACGGCTCCAAAGCAGGAAAAGTGGGTCGACTGGCTGATACACGAATCCAATCTGAAACTGAATTCAAACTGTCATATATGCAGTATCGGAGCTGTTTTCGACTTTTATGCTGGTACTGTAAACCGGGCGCCACGCTGGCTTATTAAGCTTGGGTTAGAATGGTTTTACCGTTTGGCAAAAGAACCACGCCGCATGTGGCGCAGATATCTTATCGGAAATTCAAAATTTATCATAGCTGTGTTTTCAGAAATATTTAGTGGCAAACCACAAAAAAACAACCACTAAAATCAAAGCCGGAAGCATATTCACGACACGAAGTTTTTTTATTT
>JAYRXP010000459.1:0-7118 GCA_041917395.1 Paludibacter sp. | reverse complement strand
CTCTACAGGAGGTGTTCTGCGTGAATTTGGGAACGAATATGTGGTGAGGGGCATAGCCCGCTCGTCGGATGTGGAAGTGCTGGGAAATACGTTTGTTAAGTCGGTAAATGGTCGGCCTGTAAGAATCAACGATGTGGCTGAAGTGAAAATCGGAGCTGCACCCAAAATGGGATATGCCTCCGGAAGTGCTAAGCCGGCAATTATTATTTCTATTTTGAAACAACCCAATGCCAACACACTTGATGTAACGCAACGCATAGAAAAGAATCTGGAGGAGTTAAAAAAAACCTTACCGCCTGATGTCAGGTTGGATACCAAAATCTTCCGTCAGGCGGATTTTATTGAAACTTCGGTGCATAACGTGCAGGATGCGCTTATCGAAGGCGGTATCTTTGTGATTATTATTCTGTTTTTATTTCTCGGAAGTTTCCGCACCACACTTATTTCGCTGTTGGCTATTCCTTTGTCGTTGCTTGGTGCTATTTTAGTGTTGAAATACCTCGGATTTACGATTAACACGATGAGCCTTGGCGGTATGGCTATTGCTATCGGTTCGTTGGTCGACGATGCTATTATTGACGTCGAAAATGTGTATAAACGATTGCGTCAGAACAGAGCAAAACCCGAATCGCATCGTCAGTCGGCATTTACGGTTGTATTCGAGGCCTCTATAGAAATCAGAGCATCGATACTTAATGCTACGCTGATTATTATTGTGGCTTTTTTGCCTTTGTTTTTCCTTTCGGGCATGGAAGGACGCATGTTGCAGCCACTTGGAATTGCCTTTGTCGTGTCGCTTTTTGTGTCGCTCATAGTGGCAATGACACTGACACCGCTTCTCTCTAAAATGCTGCTGTCGGATGACAATTATCTGGCGAAAAACGAAAAAGAGAAATGGTTGGTGCGCTGGTTAATACGTAATTACGAAAAATCTCTGAATTGGGCTCTGGACCATAAAAAAATGGTTTTGCTTTCCATCTCAGGTTTGTTTATAGTTGCGTTGGTGGTGTTTTCTTCTTTCGGTCGGAGCTTTTTGCCGGAATTCAACGAAGGAGCATTAACGCTTTCGGTTGTTGCCAAACCGGGTGTTTCACTCGAAGAAAGTAATCGACTGGGCAATCTGGTAGAAACCGAACTGTTGGCAATACCCGAAGTATCAGGCACCGCACGCCGGACCGGGCGTGGTGAACTTGACGAACATTCGCAAACCACAAACAGTGCCGAGATTGATGTCAATTTTACGTTAAAGGGCAGGAGCCAGGCCGAATTTATGGCCGACGTAAGGAGCACGCTGTCAAAAATTCCCGGCATCGCATTCACAGTGGGGCAACCATTGGGTCATCGCATCGACCACATGCTTTCGGGTACCCGTGCAAATATTGCGATAAAACTTTTTGGTACTGACCTGAACAGAATGTTTGCCACCGGAAATCAGATAAAAAGTGCTATTGTAGGTATTAAGGGACTTGTGGATGTAAATGTCGATCAGCAGGTTGAAATTCCACAGATTCAGATTCGTGCAAACCGGGATATGCTGGCTCAATACGGAATTAGTATCGAACAGTTTAACGAATTTGTAGACATCGCGTTTGGAGGCGAAAAACTGGCCGATATTTACGAGGGACAGCGCAATTTCGATCTGGTTTTGCGTTTGAATGATGACTACACGCAATCGCTCGATGGAATTAAAACGGCATTGATTGATACCAAAGATGGCAAAAAAGTACCACTGGAGCAGGTTGCTGAAATTGTTTCGGTATCGGGTCCGAGTTCCATAAGTCGTGAAAATGTACAACGTAAAATAGTGATTTCGGCTAATGTTGCCGAACGCGATTTACGAAGTGTGGTTGAGGATATTCAGAAAAATATAAACGATAAAATCACGTTGCCCGAAGGGTATCGTATCGAATACGGCGGTCAGTTCGAGAGTGAAGCGAAAGCTTCGAGAACGCTGCTTCTCACTTCGCTTATTGCATTAGTTATTATATTTCTGTTGCTGTATCAGGAATTTAAGGATTTCAAACTGGCGGGTATTATTTTGCTCAATTTGCCACTGGCTCTTATTGGCGGAGTGTTTGCTATCTGGTTTACGTCGGGCGTACTCAGCATTCCGGCGATTATCGGATTTATTACACTCTTTGGTATTGCCACCCGAAATGGCATATTGCTGATTTCGAATTATCAGCGTTTGCAATTATCTGGAGCCTCTGTCTATCATACGGTAACGAAAGGTTCGTCCGACAGGCTCAATGCAATTCTGATGACAGCACTTACGGCAGCACTGGCACTTATTCCGCTGGCTTTGCGGGGCAATCTTTCCGGAAACGAGATACAAAGCCCTATGGCAAAAGTAATTCTGGGCGGTTTGCTTACGTCTACCATTCTCAATATTTACATTGTGCCAATCGTTTACAGCATTTTAAGTAATCGTGGAATAATTAAAAACAGTAACAAATGAACAGGAAAATAATTATTATAAGTGTTCTCTTTGTATTGATGTACGGACTGCCGGCTCAAAATACGGTCGAGAATATCCTGATGTTGGTAGAAAAGAATAACACAACACTGTCGGCATATAGCAAAAACGCAGATGCCGAAAAAATCGGTAATAAAACCGGTATTTACCTGCAAAATCCTGAAATTGAATTTAATTACCTGTGGGGCAATCCTTCGGCAATTGGTAATCGTACCGATTTTAGTGTCAAACAATCGTTCGATTTTCCCACAGCCTACAAATTTAAGAATCAGATTTCTGATTTAAAAAATGAACAGGCCGAAGTGGAGTATAAAAAACAGCGTAACGAAATCCTGTTTCAGGCTCGTGTTGTCTGTGCTAAGTTGGTGTATCACAATGCTCTTAAAATTGAATTGGAGAAACGTCTTGGCTATGCAACAAAAATTGCTGATGCATACAAAACGAAATATAACGCAGGCGACTCAGGCATTCTGGATTATAATAAAGCGCAGATTAATCTGCTGAACGTTACCAACGAAATGCAAAACAACGAAATAGAGCGAAACACCTTGTTATCGGAACTGAAAACACTAAACGGAGGAAATCCGATAGCTTTTACAGAAAACAGACTGTTGCAACAAGCTGTTCCTGTAGCTTTCGACGAATGGATTAGCCAAAATGAGGACAAAAATCCGCTTCTGCAATGGGTGAAGCAGGAAATAGCCATTTCGGAAAATCAGGTGAAGTTGAATACTGCTAAAAGTTTACCTAAATTTTATGCCGGTTACATGAGCGAAAAAGTGGTCGGACAACAATTTCAGGGAATAAGTGCGGGCATCAGCGTTCCGTTGTGGGAAAATAAAAATACGGTGAAGCAGGCCAGGGCGCAAACAATAGCCCTGAAAAGTTTACAGAACGATGCCCGGTTGCATTTTTTCAACAACATGAAAGCAACACATTCGAAAGTGATAACACTTCAGAATAATGTGACAGGATTTCGTAACAAATTAGCTCAGTATAATAGCAGCGAATTGCTCGAAAAAGCATTCAATAAAGGTGAGATTTCTTTAACGGAATACATGTATGAGCTTTCGTTGTATTACGAAAGCATTCATACGTTGCTTGATATGGAAATGAACCTTAACGTTGCTTTAGCCGAACTTAACCGCTATCAGTAGTAAAAAATGAGGTTGGAATCAACCTCATTTTTTTATTTTCTATTTGTTCATCATGCTGGGTTTACCTTCGAGCTGAGCTGCAGCATCAACACTGAATGTGCCATCGCTGACAATTTCTTCGCCTTCTTCCAAGCCTGAAATAACAACATAACTGTTTCCGAGCATTGGTCCGATTTCAATTTCGCGCATCCTGAAATTTAATTCTTCGTTATCAGCTTGTTTTACATACACTACCGAACGTTTTCCTGTCCAGAGTACCGCCGAACGTGGAATAACCAATTTGTTTTTATAGGCATTCAGATTGGCTTTGACAATGCCGGTTGCAAACATTTCGGGTTTTAGTTTGCCGCCGCTATTGTCAACCTCCACTCGTATTTTGGACACACGGTTCACAGGGTCAATAACCGGGTCGATAAAACGAATGGCGGCATTGAAATTTCTATCGGGCAATGCCTGAAAACTAAAGTTTACAGTATTACCAACTGTCAGAAATGGCAAATCACTTTCGTAGGCATCAAACAGCACCCAAACCCGCGAAAGATTAGCAATATCGAACAAACTTGCTCCCTGAGAAACATAATCGCCGACATTGACTTTTTTGGTAGTTACAACTCCCGAAGTATTGGCATAAACTTCAAATTTTGTTTTCACCTGACCGGATTGTTCAATTTGAGCTATTTGCTTATCATTCAACATCCATTGCCGGAGTTTTTCTTTTGCTGCTTCGTAAATCACGGCTTGCGAAAGTTTATCTTTAGCTGCTTCTATCAATTCCTGTTGTGCTGTAATTAACTCGGGCGAATAAATAAGTGCCAGTAACTGTCCTTTGCTTACAGTTTCTCCGGTAAAACCAACGAAAAGTTTTTCAATTCGTCCCGAAATATGTGCCACCTGATTTTGCAACAAACGCTCATCAGCCTGTACTTTTCCGTATAATCGCACCTCTTTAGCCGGATTTGTACGACTAACCACTGTAGTTGCAACATTTGCTAATGCAGCTGCATCGGCCGTAAAATGAATAGCGTTCGAATCCATTTGAGCCGTACTATTCTGACTTAAAGGTATTAAATCCATGGCACAAAGCGGACAAAGTCCGGGCTTGTCTTTTTTAATCTGAGGATGCATGGAGCAAGTCCAGATTTCATTTTTCTTTTCAGATTCGGAGTGATTGTGTTCCTCTTTTGCTGTTGGCGAAGAGTGAAACAGTAACCAACCAAGGAAGAGCCCTCCCAAAACCAGTATTGCTGATTGGAAGTATTTGTTTGAAAAAATTTTTCTCATAATGTTTTTATTACTGCCCCAAACCCATAAAGGGGCTTAAAGACGCTGTATTTAAAAAGTTATATTATTAAAAATTAGTTTGTTGAAATTTGTCAATACTAATTACAAGCCCCTTCAGGGGTTGGGATGAATTCTTTTAAGCAAAGAAATTGCTTTGTTATAATCAACAAGGGCTTCAATTTCTTTTAACTCATAATTGAGCATTTGCTGTTGCAATTGAATTATATCAGTTAATCCTACTGTAGATGCTGCGAATGACTTCAGCAATATATCAACTGATTTTTGTGTCAGTTCCCGTTGATTTTTATACAGTTTAATTCTCCTGTTAGCATCCTGATATTGTTGCAAGGCTTCTAAGTATTCTACTTTTAAAGCATTGGCAGTTGCCACGTAATTATTTTCGGTTGCAGCCTTTAAATAGTTTGATTCTGATTGCATAGCCTTGTATTTTTTACGATAAACAGGCAAAGTAACGCTTAGCATTGGCATAATCATATCCTGACCATTCATTACAGATGTTGACATCGGGTTTTTACTTATGACCGAATAATTCAAACCCACACCCACCATAGGTAATCCCATTTTTTGTTGCATCTTTTTCCGGGCATCAATTGACTGTTTGTCGTATTGAAGCATCGTAAGCATAGGATTATTTACAAACATAGAGTCAGAAACTGTTAAGTAGTTAATATCCAATGGTTCAACCGGCAACGAATGTGTACCTGAAACAGCTAAATGCAAACTGCGGTTTAACAGGCTGTTAAATCTGGACTGGATAATTTGTTCCTCATTTTTAAGTAAAAGCATTGCGTTTTCCAGTTCCTGAATTTCAGTTTGAATACGGTAAATATCAACTAAAGCCGATGAACCGGAATTCATTGGAGCAGAAACTCCACTCGTTTTCGAACTTGTTGCCATACCCGCATTTGTTGCATTATTATTCATTCCAGCACTCATTCCTCCCGAACCCGCCGACAAGCCTGAAGTTTCGTTTCCCTGCATTTTGCCAGAAGTTGAGCTACCTGCAAAGTTCGAAGAACCCGCTTTAAGTTTCGCGATCGTAAGTCGTTCAATGGTCTTTAAAAGCTCCAGATTATTGGCCGAAATAATTAAATTCTGTCTCACTTTATACAAGTCGAACCAGATGGATTGCACATCAAAATACACCTGCAATTTAGCATCAACAAAAGCTTCGTATTTGGCCTTTGCCATCAAGCTCATTTCGTCTTTGGCATTTTTCAGCACGCCAAACCACGGAAACATCTGCATCAGTTTAATATCGGCTATCTGATTTCCGGCCATCAATTCCATAGGCGTGAGAAAAAATCCCATTTCCAATTGCGGATCGGGCAGCGAATTAACCTGTGGAATTTTTTGAAGTGCAGCCTGATATTCGTTGTATCGCTGCATCACAGTAGGATTGCTTTTTTCGGCTATCGACAAATAGTAATTCAACGAATCCTGCGAAAAACCATTCATGCTGCGTATAAATAAGCTAATCACTATAATTAATTTTTTCATTTTACATTCTTCATTTTTACATTTTTAATTGAATGCTCCCTCCACATTGCCTGAAACAGCGGAACCACAAAAATGGTCATTACCTGAATTATCATTCCGCCAAAAGTTGGAATCGACATGGGAACCATAATATCTGCTCCTTTTCCGGTAGATGTAAGTACCGGCAACAAAGCAATAACCGCCACTGCGGTTGTCATCATGGCCGGACGAACACGCTTTAAACCTGCTGTAATTACAGCTTCGCGCACTTCGTGAACTGTTGCTGGTTTTCTGTCTTCAAAAACCTGATGAATATAAGTACCCATAATCACGCCATCGTTGGTAGCAATGCCGAACAGGGCAATAAATCCCACCCAAACTGCTACACTCAAATTGATGGGATGCATTTGGAACAGATCACGCAGATTCACATCCGCTATCGAGAAGTTCAAAAACCAGTCCTGACCATACAACCAAAGCATTATAAAACCACCTGCAAATGCCACAAAAACTCCTGAGAAATGAATAAATGAAGCCGTAATGGTTTTAAACTGTAAATAGAGCAGCAATAAAATCAGAATTAAACTGATAGGGATAACAATGGATAAGCGTTCGGTGGCCCGAATTTCATTTTCGTAATTCCCAGCAAACTTGTAGGTTACTCCCTGAGGCAATTTCAATTCACCTGAATCCAGTTTCTTTTT
>JAYRXP010000458.1:0-4520 GCA_041917395.1 Paludibacter sp. | reverse complement strand
ACAGCTATGATTGCTGCAAAATAAATTAGTTTTTTCATGATTAATTGTTATTTGTCCTTTGGGCGTTATTTGGCTTCGCCGTTATTATTTGTTATTTCTTGTCAATCATCGTCATATCATCACATTTTCACATCATCACATCAAAACTTCAATTTTTTCAAAATTTCCTTAGGCACAGCATCTTTGTGTACCAGGATATTAATGGTTTTGTGTTTTACAAACGACTCGCTGGCGTACCATATTCCTTTGTATTTGGAGTCGGTTCCCCACGAATTTTTCACAAGGTAATACTTGGTTCCGTTTTGGTCATTCGCAATTCCATAAATCACCATACCGTGATCGTCGGTTGTTTCGTAATTATCAAAACCTTTCTGACGTAATTCCTGTGTAACTTTCACTTCGGGCTGAGGTCCTTTTGCTTTATAGATTTTCTCTTCCATTTCTTTTTGGCTAATATTCAGCCATTTTGCCTGATCGGATCCTGGAAGATTTTCTTTTTTTACCTCGGGATTGACCGCCACACCGTTTCGTGTAAAACCTTTTTCGCTTACATCAGAACCCCATGCTATGGTGTAGCCTTTGTTGATAGCATTGTCGAACACAGCCATAAACTCATCCAATGGCAGGTTGTACGACTCTTCCCAACGCCAGTTATCCGGAATTTCGAGAATGAATTTACTGTAAAACGGATGATGTGTAAACGAAGTAAGCGACACGTAATCGTCCATGTTCAATCCTAATGATTGGGCATAAGTCAGCGGCGTGTATTTTTTACCATTTACAGTAAATTCTGTTGGAATTTTACCCAAATAGGCATCCAATATTCCATCGAAACCAGCCTTCCACGCAGTCGACAGCTTCTTGTTCGGATTACTTACTATCACATCAACATAAGCGCGCGTAAGCTTATCCAGTTCGCCGTGGCGGTGTTTGTCTTCGCCGTAGTTATAACCATTCATAAGCGAATCGGGCACTATACCGTAATTTTTCAGCGTGTAGATAACATCGAAAAACGAACCGCCTTCAGCAAAATTCGAAGTTCCGTTCATTCGCACATACCTGTCGGCTTTGTCGGAATACGATTTGTGTACCACAAACATTTCCGATAAATCCACCTCCGGCTTTCCGATTCGAAGCAATTCCGATTCGAAAAAACCAAGCGCCGAAAAGCTCCAGCAGGTACCTGAACTTGCCTGATTTTTCACGGGCGTAATTTTATTTTCCTTAATCGTTTTAAAACGAAAGGTATCAACTGCCGTTGTGTCTTTTTCGGCAGCCGATGCAGCAAAAACACCAAAGCTAAATGCCGCAATAAGAAAGAGTTTATTCATGTAAATTATTGTTTCGCGTTTCATGTTTCACGTTTCGCGTTCCGGATTTCATTGCTGAATAGAACAAGAAACACGGAACATGAAACGAAAAACAAATTGTTATTTAACAGGTATATTTTTAAGTGTTTCAACCAGATAATCCCAGAAAAGCTGCACGGTAGCAATGTTTACTTTTTCGTCGGGCGAGTGCGGATAACGAATGGTTGGGCCAAACGAAATCATGTCCATTTTAGGGTAGTGCGTTCCGAGAATACCACATTCGAGACCGGCATGAATAATCATAATTTTGGGCGTTTTGCCGTATTTATTTTCGTAAACCGAAGTCATTTCTTTCAGAATAGGCGATTCCAGATTTGGGTTCCAGCCGGGATAACCACCAGTAAATTCAACTTTTGCACCTGCCAACGCAAATGTACTTTCGATAATCGACGCTAATTCGTCCTTACGCGAATCAACCGAACTACGAAGCAACGAGCGCAATTCAATGGTTTTGCCGTTCGATTTGATAATCGCCAGATTATTCGAAGTTTCGACAACAGTAGGAAGCTCGGGAATAAAACGATAAACGCCGTTAAAACAAGCTGTAACACCATTAATCAGGTCGTCCTGAATCTCTTCGGGAATAAGTCCGGCAGGTAAAGCCACTTCCTCAGCCGTAAGCGAAATATTATTTTCAACACCTGCAAATTCTTCCACAAAAAGCGTTTCGTATTCATCCACCAAATCCATAATATCTTCAACGCCCTCAGCCGGAACTGTAATTACAGCGAAAGCTTCGCGTGGAATGGCGTTGCGCAAACTACCTCCATCGATGCTTGCCAGGCGTGCTTCGTATTCGGCCACAGCCGTTTTCAGGAAGCGGAACATCAGTTTATTGGCATTGGCACGTTGCAGGTGAATATCCACACCCGAGTGACCGCCTTTAAGCCCTTTGAGCGATATTTTTAAAGCCACATCACCTTCGGGAATTTCTACTTCGTTGTAAGCAAACGAAATATTGGCATCCAAACCACCGGCACAACCCACGTACAGTTCGCCTTCGTCTTCCGAATCAAGATTTATCAGTATATCGCCTTTCAAAAAACCTGGTTGCAGGCCAAACGCACCATGCATGCCCGTTTCTTCGTCAACGGTAATAAACATTTCGATAGCCGGATGGGCTATGTCTTTCGATTCAAGAATAGCCATTGCAGCCGATACTCCAATGCCATTGTCAGCTCCGAGTGTGGTGTCTTTGGCTGTTACCCAGTCGCCATCAATATAAGCCTGAATAGGATCTGTTTCAAAATTGTGTGCAATACCCGAATTTTTTTGTGGCACCATGTCCATGTGCGCCTGCAACACAACCGCTTTGCGGTTTTCCATGCCCGGAGTTGCGGGTTTGCGTACTAACACATTACCTATTTCGTCGCGCAGGGTTTCCAGACCCAGCGATTTACCATAATTTTCGAGAAAAGTACCAATCTGTTCTTTTTTGCCCGAAGGACGTGGCACCTGTGTCAGACTATAAAAATGTTTCCAGAGCGCTTTGGGCTCCAACTGAAGAATTTCACTCATAATTTCTTATTGATTGTTGTATATTTATACTGATTTTTAGTACATGCAAATATCCGTATTTTTTTCGAGAAAAACAAAATTGACAGGGAACTTCACTTTCATTTTAACCTTAAATAAAAGTAAAAAGTTCATTTATTTGATTTTGGACTAAAAATATTATATATTTGCAACAGATTATGTAATTGTATCATGATAAAATAACAATATATGCTATGTATGTAAGAAAACTTCAGCTCGAAAATGAGAATAATGACAGCGTTTTTTTATGGGGTGCTCGTCAGGTAGGCAAAACTACCTTGTTAGAAAATCAATATCCAAATGCAAGGTATTATGATTTATTACAATCAACAGAATTCGAACGATTTTTTAGGCGTCCTTCGCTGCTTAGTGAAGAATTAGAAACGGCAAAAGAAGGTGAGTTGGTTATTATTGATGAAATTCAGAAAGTGCCTCAATTATTGGATGAGGTCCATCGCCTAATTCACAAAAAAAATCTTCGATTTATTCTAAGCGGCTCAAGCCCACGCAAACTGAAACGAATAGGAGCTAATCTATTAGGAGGCAGAGCATTAAAAAAAACATTATTCCCATTAGTAAGTTCCGAAATCCCTGACTTTGACATTTTAAAAGCAGTTAACAATGGCATGATTCCCCGGCATTATACCGTAAACAATCCTTGGGAAAGGTTTCGGGCTTACATAGGCGTTTACCTGAACGAAGAAATAAGAGAAGAAGCTATTTCGCGAAAATTAAATTCCTTTTCGCGCTTTTTGGAGGTTGCAGCATTTAGCAATACCGAAATGGTTGTTTATAAAAACATTGCTCAGGATTGTGGAATTGACCATAGAACCGTAAAAGAATATTTCGAAATTTTACAAGATACCTTAATTGGTTATTTGATTCCCGGTTTTAGTGCAACACAAAAAAGAAGAGCAATTTTAGCCCCCAAATTCTATTACTTTGATGTTGGAGTTGCAAATTATTTAAGTAATAGAAAAAACATTCAACAAGGCACCGAAGCTTTTGGACATGCTTTTGAGCATCTTATCATTCAGGAACTTATTGCATATTTAAACTATAATAATTCTGATGAAACATTGACATATTGGCGTACCAGCAGTGGCTACGAAGTAGATGCGATTATTGGACATGGACGCATAGCCATTGAAATAAAATCGAGCAGCGAGGTTAATTCAAGGCATTTAAAAGGATTAAAGGCGTTTATCGAAGAATTTCCAAAAACAAGAGCTATTGTAGTATCGCTAGATAAAAACAAACGAATTTTAAATGGCATTGAAGTGTTTCCTGCAACAAGTTTTTTAGAAGCATTGTGGAAAAATGAAATTATATAAAATACGCAAAGTCTAATTGTATCCAAAACAAGACTTTGCGTATTCAAAAAGTCTAGAATCTTGGTTCTCGAAATATTTTTTCCCGCTTTAGTAGCTTAAAATTGGCGCAGGACGCTGAGCGTTGGCATTCGCTCTATCCCTCACCCGAGGCAGTGCGGGGTTGGTTTTTAATTTCGCAAATAAAAAATGGTGAGCACATACCCACCATCTCTTATTTTTCTTGAAATAATATACATTTATTTTCAATAGATTATTCCTTTGTCGCCAAATCTGATACATT
>JAYRXP010000457.1:0-5968 GCA_041917395.1 Paludibacter sp. | reverse complement strand
TCCGCATTATCTTTTCATTTTATTGTACATACCCGCTATATTTACCAATACGTGCAGTTGTATTTTTCTTCCCCGCAAATATTAATATAATTTTTACAATTTTATGGAAATAGTAAAAATATTTAGCGGGTTTGTTTGCGTTCGTTTTGGGTTTGTAAGCCTTGTCGCCGATGCTGCTGCGGGCAGGTTAACTGAAGCGGTCTTAAATGAATGAATAAAGTTCGCCGGGCAAGGGATTGAGTCTCTGATTTTGTATATTTATAAATTTTACAGCCTCGCTGTTCGTATATTTATAAATCTAATCCTGTATCGATCCTCTATCATCGCTGTATCATCCCTATATCCTTCTATACTTATGTTTATTTATGCATTTCAGGAGTAGTATTAGTTAAATAAATTAACAAATACTTGTTGGTATCCTTTCAGTTTGGATAACTTTTAAGATGTTTCGAATGCAACGACAAGACTACAAAAAAGCTGCTTTGCAACACCGTGAGAATTTACCTCGTAAGCATAAATTTCAGATTTACGCCAAAGTTGGTCGACGACACGGGGAATGTGGTGGAAATAAGTGGTGTCGTCATTTGGCGATCGAAAAACACCTGAACATTTACTTTCGAACTGAATACGTAGTCGGCAAGTATCTTGAGCGAGAACAGTTTATTTCCATTCGAAGCCTGCGTGAGGTTTTCGTCGATTTTACGCAGCAGTGTTTTAATATCCTTGTACGAAAGATCGGCACTCAGTTTCAGGTCGTTTTTGATGCGCGACTGGTCGTTATTCTTCAACTTCAGAATCACATCAAAATCCTTCAGCAAATAACCAAACCCCACTACAAGTTCGTCCGAATTGGCTTCTATCATTTGTGTACTCGACAGGTTGAGAGACAGATTTCGCTGTTTGCGGTATTCCAGTTTTGCCGTCATGCTGTTTTTCATTGCTGCGTTTATACCAATAAGCGGACTAAACTGCTCGTTGAGCGAAACCGACGAAATATCGTAAGGCGATGATGGGATCGGATTGTTGGACTGCACGTCGCGTACATAACCCATCGCATTGTCCTCACCATCCAAAGCCACCCACGTAGAGTATGAGGTGTAATTACCAATACTGTAACGGCAGGTGTAGGCATGCGTCAGACTGATACTGCGGAAGTTATCTTTCACCCACGACAAACGCGAAAGTCCATCGTAGCTCATGCGCCAGTTTGGTAATGCCGAAGCAATGGACGGGAAAAGGTTTGTGCTCGCTTTCGATACATCACGACCGGTGTAGGCTGCCAGAAATGCGGGTATAATAACGTCGGTGGAATTTTCGGAGAAGTCGCCTTTCGACCGGTCAAATTTCTCCGGCAGTCCGGCTACTTCATTTAAGAATCCGGCTTTCGGGTAATAAGTACCATTGTATTTAGCCCTCAGGCGGTCGGCAATTACCTTTCGGTTGGCAAGGAATGTGCGGAACACTTCGGAATCGTAGTTCACATCGGCCCCTCCGATTGGTTTAAATGCAGTTGCAATAGCCACCTGAGTTATGTTGTAACTTCCGCTGAATGTGCTTGGCATACCATCGAACATATACTGAATGGTAGTATTGTCGGCTGTATAAAGTTTGGCATTTAAGTCAATTTTCAAACCCGGAATTGGTTCCAGATTCGCCTTTAAGTCCCAGTCGGTTGTATTGGCAATTACAGCAGGATTCACAATAGAATCGCTTCCAAAAAGCCAGTCATTGCTAAGCGCATTCGTTATGGTCTGATTATCGATGGAACTATTATCGAAAAATCCGAATGTGAATGGATATCCGGGCGCATACACACCATCAATGCTTTTATCCTGACCGAGGAATCCGGGTTTCGGGAGGAATCCGGGCAAGGTCATATTCGACGATTTGCGGTAAGTAATCGAAGCTCTGCGCACCGACATAAGTAAACGTGCTCCGGCATCGACCACCTTGCGAACTGTTGGCAGGTCGTTCGGATCGAGCGTTGTAACTGTTATTTTCACGCTATCAGCATTGAATTTCGGACTTACTTCCACCGAAGATGCATTGATTTGTTTAACGGCCACCTGCACCGGTTTGCCATTTTTACCAACAAACAGGTACTCCACTTTTTCGCTGTTCAGGCGGTGATTGATGGTGTCCTTTTTGCCTTTTTCGAGTTTGAGAATCTGATTGTAGGTTTTCGACTGGAATTTCTGCTGGTTGTTTTGCTGCGTACTAAACCGGCGGTTCACCTCTTTGAGGTATTTCCATTTATTGTAGAATGTCTCAAAATTAAGCTGTCCGTCGGCCGACCATGCTCCCATACTGGTTGCTATGTTTCCGATTTCTGTTTTTCTGGTTCCGCTCATAATGGGCGCCGACCTGTTCCAGCTATACGTAGAGTTATAGGTTGCATTGGCTGTAACCCAGTCCAGCAAAGGAATTTTGTTAACAGGCACATTCCACGAAGCAGTGAAAACCTGCTGGTAGCTGTACGGATTTCCTAACTTTTTGATACTCGACCAAACGGTATCGCGCCATTGTTCGTAATAGTCTTTGCCAATTTCGGGCGTAAAGTAACTTTCTTCGATATTGGCATTGGTAGTGGTTTGCAGACTAAAGCGAAGTGCTTTGGTCATATCGTAATTGATCGAAAAATTACGATTCCACATAAAATCCTTACTAAAGTTCAAATCAAAATTGCTTGTAGCCGTTAGCCCCGTAAGGTCGCGGAGTTTTACCTGCGAGAACTGACGGTTCATGTCGGTGGTGTAGCTAATGGACGAGGGCAAATAGTTGAAATTAAAGTCCGAAATAAGCTTAAATGCCGGCTTATTCAATATTTTTATTTTCTTAAACGGCTCCACTGGCTCGGGATTGAACGAGAAACTGTAGTTTAACCCTCCCCGCTCCTGCTTCACCAGGTTGCGTTCCACTTCGGCGCTGTTTTGGTTCGTTTCGGAATAAGCGTAGTTGAACGAAAGGTTGGCCGGATCGTAAAACTGTGGCATTTTACTTTTCAGATTAACTTTGGCCGACGAAATATTAAAACTCTTCGACTTGCTTACCGTTTGCGACAACATGATAAGTGTATCGCGCTGCGCTTTATTGCGCAGATTATTAAGCGCGTCAGTCAGTTCCACGTCCTGATCGAGCGGATTGTATTTGGGAGTCAGCGTTTCGTTGGTGTACGAAAAATAAGCCGGCAGTTGCACCTTTGCCTTTTCGGGCATAAATCGTCCCAAATCGAGATTGGCCGAGAAGTTCATCTGATACAAATCTTCCTGACGACGGTCGAGCACATTGCTTTCGATACTTCCAAAGCCGGCTGTTTCGGTACGTCCCGAGAAATTGATGCTTCCGAGGTCCGACAGCCCGACAGCAATATTCCCCATGGCAGCCCAGCCTCCGGATTCGTCAAACTCGGACAAACGCAGTTCGTTTACCCATACCTCACCGGTTTTAATCTCGCCTCTGGTCGAATTGTTCCGGATACCAATCATAATGTTTTCCACTTCCGAAATCGTCGGATTTCCGACAACCCTGATTTTGTTTTTACCTTTATCGTAAAATGGAACATAATCAGAAATATACGATCCGTTCTGTTTCGATTTGTTGCGTTCAAGTTTTGCTTTTGTAAGCACATCAAACGAGAAGTCGATCATGTTTTCTTCCGGCCAAACCACGCGACGGTCGGTTTCCGATTCGTTGTTGTAAATACCGGCATCGGTAAGCCGAAGCGGAACTTCGTACTCGTAGTAGTTATTGGTCATGTCCGAACCCAAACGAATAAAGCAGCTCAGATCATAATCATTCAGATTTGTGATATCTCCTTCCTGTTTTTCGGCATGCACAAACATTTGCAGACGTTTGTACTGACGCATATCGTACATGGTTTTTTTGTAAACTCCACGGGCATCGTTTGGTGCAATATTAATCACCTTAAGTACCATTGCCTGTTCGTTGAGTTTGGCAATTTGCGCCTGACCCGGATCGATTACACGCGTCACACCCGGAGGCAGCACGTAGTTAACCGGTTTTTTGTCCGAATTTTCTTCAATATTCACAGCCTGAACATCCAGAGCTCCGGTTGTCGTTGGCATTTTGCCGGGCAGATTCAGTTCTTTGTTGTATTTGCGCCATTCGCCACGTACCAATTCAAGGGTTGCAAAACGAAGATGTGTTTCTTTCTCAAACCCGGTCATAAACATACGTATAAACCGGATTGATTTAAAGTTTCGGATGCTTCCCACTTTTTCGCCATCACGAATCGGAATTTTAAACTGATACCAGGTAACATCTTCCGATGTACCATTAGCCAGACTCACCGTGGAAGTATATTTATCGGTAATAAAATTGCGGCCTATCTCCATCGAGTCGCGCTTAATGGCCACTTTGTACTGGAAATATTTTTCGTATTCATTAAGCGTATTATCACCGTTTACGTCTTCAACGTTTGGCAGAGTAGATGCCGTTGTGGTATAATCTTCCTGCGAATTGGTAGCATCAGGCGAGTTTCCTTCCGTTCCGTTATAGTGCTTGTAACGCTTCAGAATACTTGCTTCTTCTCTGTCGTAGTCCGAACTTTTGTAAAAACGGTAGTTATCGCCCGCAGGGTCGTTTATGGGTGAAAAAGGATCGTCGGAAAGTTTTTGCAAGGCCTCCGGACTCAGTTTTGACTTAAATCCGGTTACATAATCCCTGTAAGTAGGGAAAAGAGACTCGTCGCTGTTGGACAAACCATCCATACCCACATCCTGCTTTTCGCGGGCTCCGGGAGTGTTATCGAAAGCGGTAACAGTGGACTGCGTTTTCGGAATTCGTCCCCAAATTGTTGTTTCTACTTTGCTCAGGTCACCATCAATCGGCAATCCGTGCTCAAATCCCTTTTTCCCGTCCTTCAACACATCCTCGCTTACATCGCCGAGGTTAAAATACAGTTCGCCGCCGGCTTTGGGTTCGTTTTTATCGTAAATAAACGGATCCATCATCCAAAACTCAATGTATTCTACATTCGATGTTTCGAAATCGGTAGCATCTAATTTTCGCATAATGCCGCCCCAGCGGTTTTTCGGATTTGTCAGGTTACCGTTAGCATCAATATTGTCGGTATCCAGATTATACGGACCGCGTTCAGTCGGGTAAAACGACAGGTTCATAACCGTAAGCAAATTACGATCGGTAATAATAACATCCTTATTCGGGAATACTTCTTTGACCTGTACATCGCGGGTGTAGTGGTTCGATTGCGATTCCACATTGTTGCGCAAATGCTGCGGTGTGGTTCGTGTCGGGTTTTTCGAATTCAGATTTTGATCTACATAATACCAGGCCATCAACGCGCGGTTTTTGCCATAATCAACCGTAGTTGACAATGCTTCGGAGAAAAGCTGAGGCGTGGAAGCCAGATACCAGTTGGCCGGATAATGAATATCGATGGAGGTTTTAGTCGATTCAAAATCGTCGACATAAGCCTGTCCCTGAGCACCCACCACTTTGGAGTGTCCCGGTATGAGTTGTGCAAATTCGGCATTCAGCGCTATGGTCGAAGGCTTGGTGGCATTTACAAACGGCAACTTATCGAGCATATTCGTAAGCCATTGCGATTCAGTGCGCCACGAGGTATTCATACCCCATATTGTATTCGAAATTGGCTCGCTGCCTGAGTTTACTTTCTGCGTGAGAGGTTGCTCCGAAAGGTGCATAATGGTTCCGCCCAGACTGAAATCCTTATTGAATTTATACTCTAAATGCGTTCCCATAAGCGATTTTCGCTGCATGTTGAAGGTGGACTGATTTTCCAGTTTTACATTGATGTTGGTTCCCGATTCAAGAATCGACTGATTCAGAATACTTACAGTTCCCATGGTGTAGTCAACCGTGTAATCCACATTTTCGACAAGTGTAGCACCACCGGCTGTAACCGTAACCGAACCGCGGGGCACATTCATGGCATTTAACCTGATTTCGGAACCTCCGGCCGATT
>JAYRXP010000456.1:0-1553 GCA_041917395.1 Paludibacter sp. | reverse complement strand
CTGTACATGACATACATTATTTGAAAAACATAAAAACCACTCTTTCTTCTTGTGTCTTAATAGGCGACAAAGGTTGTTTAAGTGCTGATTATCAATTAGATTTATTCACTTCTAACAATATAAAGTTGGAAGTGCCAATGCGCTTTAATCAACACGATTATGTAAAACAGTCCTATCAATTCATAAAAACAAGAAAACATATTGAATTGCGAAGCATATCACGAATTCAATTAATAATATACACTTGTGAGTAAACTCTTTTTTCTCAGCTTTGTAACCAGTTCTTGATTCGTCGAAACTACGCTAAGTCTTTTGACGGATACAAAAGCAGAATTTCATCTAAAATCACTGCTTTGACAGTTATTCAAATGATAAACAAACTTTTAAATAGAAATAGAAATATAAACAACATTAAATCACTTGTAGTCTAAATGCACTACGGGTTAATATATATTTTTTCCGAAGTGTTATAAGGTATCATGAAGCATCATATAGAATCAAAAGTTCACATACTCTTATGAGACAATAATTAATAAAAGCGAAAGCCATGTAAAACAAGATTTTACATGGCTTTCGCTTTTTAGAGTTCAAAATGGGGCTCAAAAACCCCGTCACTTCGAAACAGCTTTAACTACCGAAGCCAAAAATGCCTGCAGGTCGAAAGTTCCTTTTTTGGAGAAACCAGTACGAACAACCACCAACTGAAGCGACGGAATAATATAAATATACTGCCCATCGTGTCCGCGACACATAAACAAATCGCGCGGTACATCCGGATAATCGCCCGAAATGTTTAGCCAAAAGAACGATCCGTATTGTCCATTCGAGCCCGAAGCCTCTTTACGCGTATCCGCAACCCAGTTTTCAGGAAGTATTTGTTTGCCTAACCAATTGCCATTGTGCATATAAAGCAACCCGAAACGCACATAATCGCGCATGCTGCAGTAAACGTATGACGAACCCACAAAAGTTCCCGAAGCATCTACCTCGAACACAGCACTTCGCATCCCGAGTGGATTGAAAAGTTCCCTGCGTGGAAATGCATAATAATCGGCTTCATTTTTAAATTTCTTCCGCATGGCATAACACACAATATTCGTTGCTCCTGAATTGTAAACCCAAAGCGAATCGGGGCGAGCCACCAATGGTTTTTCGAGACTATAGAGTCCCATATTACCGTATTTGTGAAGCATCAGATTTACGTCCGATAAGTTTCCATAACTTTCACTCCACTCCTGACCCGCGTTCATTTGCATCAGGTTAGCCAGCGTAATAGCCGAGCGACCATCTTTTTGCCATTGCGGAAAGTCGCAGGGCTTATTCACATCGAGCATCCCTTTTTTCACCATGATGCCGGCAAGTGCATTTGTAAAACTCTTGGCCATCGACCAACTCAAAAAACGGTTCTTCGTCGAAAAACCTTCTTTGTAACGCTCAGCCACCAATTGATCTTTGTACGCAACCGCCACTGCAAATGTTCCTTTCGTGTCTGCGGTATCCGCAAAAGCCTTGTTTAGCGCCTCGTTTAACAATGCCACATTTAGTCCGGCAGG
>JAYRXP010000455.1:0-2962 GCA_041917395.1 Paludibacter sp. | reverse complement strand
TCATTTGCAACAAATGCACAAGTTATTCTGATAAGTGAAAACTTTCAGAATTGGACAGCCCAAGGCACATCCGGAGCTTACACCATAACCAAAAAACTGGCTGATGGAACTACAGACGGAACTTTTAGTAGTGATAAGTTAACAGTTGCACCCGGACAATCAATTGGTGCAGCAGGAGCAGCAACAGGAAATGGCTCACCCTCAATTGGTAGAGTTGTTATTGGATCGACGGCAGGATATTTAGAATTACCAACCTTACCAACTATTGGACAGGTACAAATAAAAGCAAATATTGGTACTGATTTGAGAGCAATGAAATTACAGATTAAAAATGGAAGTATATTTGAAGATATACCAAATACACTAACTGAAGTTTCAAAAGACGTAATCAAGTTATTTACTTTTAATTTCACGTATTCGACCCCAACTACCATACGTATCGTAACTTCAAACAGCTCTCTAAATATATGGGATTTAGTTGTATCATCCTATGTATCAAACTTACCCTCACTTCCCAATGCCCCTGTTCCAGCTGCTGCTACATCTATTGGTTCAGAGAATTTTATTGCAAACTGGGCTACAGTTGTAAATGCCACAGGTTATATTTTAAAAGTATATCAGGGAGCAAATTTAATAGCAACAAATACCATCAATAATGCCGAAGCTACAAACTTTTCTATAGGTGCATTAGCCCCGAACACAAATTACACCTATACAATAATTGCAAAAGGTGATGGTATAAATAATTCAAATTCGGCTGAATCCGCACCAATTGCCGTAACAACAACGAACTACCCAACAGCTATAAATACAGATTTTAATGATAGTTCGTGGGGAACACCATCAGCAACAAACTTTACTTCAGGAGCATTTCCATCGAGCACATTAAATGGATTTATTTTAAATTCGTCCGGTTTAATTACAGGAAACACGAAAGATAATTTTGGAAAAATGCACACAAACCGAATCTCAATTGACAAATTATCATATTCTGGTAAAGTAATTTTGCCTGCAGTAAGTTCATTAGGTCAAATCGAAATACACGGAGCTGCCGGTACTGCCGGGAATGGAATAACAGTAAAAGAATATAATATAAATACTTTATCGTGGGATGTTATCGGAACTTACATTTACGAACAAGCTCAAAAAGATGCGGGAGTTGATTCAGTGTATATTATACCAATCAACCGAAACAACCCAACAAAATTGAGTATTGAAAATACCAGTGGTGGAGGTTACTACTTATATCAAGTTATTACCCGTACCACAAATCCGGCTTTGCTTGCCAAACCAATAGTGGGTGAAGCGTCGGGAGTAACTTCCACCGGTTTTACGGCAAATTGGACAGCAGTAGCAAATGCAACAGGCTACAAAGTGTATGTATATCAAGGCACGACATTAGTCGAAGGTTCACCTTTTAGCGCAAACAATCAGGCAACAGAGAGTTTAGCAATAACCGGCTTAACTTCTGAAACAGCTTACACATACAAAGTACAGGCAATTGGGAATGGCGACGTTAGTTTCTCCGATTCATTTTTGTCGTTTGCAGCTTCGGCCACAACCAGCACTACTACCGCATTAAACAGCAATGTTTCTAAAAATTTCTTAACAATCTCAGGTAAAACAATTATTGCACCGCAAGTTGGAAATTTTGAAATTTACAATTTACAAGGAGCAAAAATTCATTCGGCAACAAATCAATCAAGAATAAATTTAAATGGTTCGACCGGTTTGTACATTGTTAAATTTACAAATACAACTGGCAAAACATTCACACAAAAAATAAGTATAAAATAAATTTACAAAACTGATAAATTTGAATATAAACCTACAACAGATTGATATTCAAATTCATAGCTCGCTGTTAATATGAAAAAAATAATATTTGCATTTCTGATTGCATTCACAGTTGTTTCGTTGTCGAAAGCAGCTACAGAGTACCACTTCCAGCAAGGATTTACAACATCTTCTCCCGATGGCTGGGTGAGACAGTGTAACGCTACAAGTACGTTAAATCACACCGGACTTACATTTTCAGGAGGATATGCTGTAAAATTCGATCCGGCCGGATCTGGTCGATACGACAAAAATTTAATCAGCCCACAGGTTACGGGAGCTGACACTCTTTCATTTTATGTTTCGAAAAACGCCAATGCCACATACATGACGCTTTATGTAGGAAAAGTGATAGGTTCGGACACAACCATTCTTCAAAGCTACAATGCTTACAATTTTCCGAACAAATCGGCGACACCAGGATTTGCAAAAATTTCGCTACCAATCAAAGAAGAAACTGCAAATCTGAAAATAATTATGTATGCCACAGTTTCAACCGACCCGGCCTATGTAAATGCAGGTTGGTTTGTTGTTGACGATATTGAACTTACAAAATACACATCGGTTATTCCAAATCCGACAGGTGCAGTTGACAAAATTTCGACTGATTTTGGTGATGGAACGTGGGGCACGGTGGCAACTACAGCATACGCATCGGGGAGCTATCCCTCTTCGACAGTAAACGGATTTAACTTTATAAAAACCTACCTGTATACAGGGACCATAACCTGCAATACAGGCGAAAAGCATACAAATCGTGTTTTGTTGGGAAAAAACTCCGAAGGTGCCGTTGTCGAATTTCCCCCACTTAAAACAGTGGGTGAAGTGGAAATACATGCGGCCACCGGTTCGGATGCAATGAGTTTTAAGTTAGAAGAACTCGTAGGTTCGACCTGGACTGCAATTGGCACATATATTACACGTAAATCGCCCGACAGTATTTATGTGATTCCCGTATTACGAAATGCCGAAACTAAACTACGCATCGCGAATAATACCGGAAGCGGTTTGTATATTTACAAAATACTTACACGAACCTACCAGGAAGCCACAGAACTGACATTGCGTGCAAGTTCGCCAACCGAGAATGAGGTTTGTTTTGCCAATTTGAAAAAATCAATTACAC
>JAYRXP010000454.1:0-5181 GCA_041917395.1 Paludibacter sp. | reverse complement strand
ATTCAGGGTTTTGAACTGTTAAGTAGTAAAATTACAAAATAAAAATCTGCTTCGTTCAACAACAAAAATTATGTTACAATTCTCATACAATAGCGTTCTGAAATTAATGAAACTCAAAGTGTCGGTGGCAGTAACTTTTACTGCCATCGCCGGTTTTATTATTTACAGTCATAGTATCGACACCGAACTCATTTATCTTATCGCAGGCGTGCTGCTCCTGGCAAGTGGTTCGAGCGCATTAAATCAGGTACAGGAATCAAAATACGATGCTTTAATGCCACGTACATCGATGCGTCCCATTCCTGCCGGTTTATTAACCGCAAAACAGGCATTCTACCTGTCGGTTTTTTTTATTCTTTCGGGCGCAATTATTTTATATGCAGCTTTCGGGTATATTCCAGCTCTTTTAGGGCTGTTTAATGTACTTTGGTACAACGGCATTTATACGCCACTTAAACGAATAACCGCTTTTGCAGTTGTACCGGGTTCATTGGTTGGCGCAGTACCTGTCTATATTGGCTGGGCAGCAGCCGGAGGATCAGTATACGACGCAACGATTACCTTTGTTGGATTATTTTTGTTTATATGGCAGGTTCCACACTTTTGGCTGCTTATGCTTAAATACGGAGAAGAGTACAAAAAAGCAGGTTTTAAAACTATCACCGGGACTTTTAACCCAATGACATTACCCAAAATAATTTTTGTATGGGTTTTGTGTACCTCATTCAGTTCATTAATAGTTCCGTTGTTTCTTGACACACTGAGTTTATGGTTTTTCCTGTTAGTGTTTTCGCTCAATCTTGCTTTCATATCACTGTTTGTACAAATGGCATTTAAGCCCGAACAGCCAATCAGTTTTAAACGTTCGTTTATTGGCATCAACATCTACATGATGGTTTTTATGCTGTTTTTAATTGCATTTCACCTTATATAAATAATAAAGGAATTAGAATCACTAATTAACACGCACAAAATCAGGCAACTGAAAATTTATAAAAATAAAATCCGGTTTACTATTTGATATTTCGAAAAAAGACGTTATCTTTGCACTCGCAAAAGCAAAAAAATGGCTGCGTAGCTCAACTGAATAGAGTACCACACTACGGATGTGGGGGTTACAGGTTTGAATCCTGTCGCGGTCACTTATTGAATATCAGATTCTAAATCAGCAAACTGAAAACTCATGATTGTAAACAAATACAATCGTGAGTTTTTTTTTATTTAAATTTTAAAGCCTCATTTCTTTTTACCAAACATTTATCGTATTTTCGCTTTTCATTATTCACAAAACAGTTTATGCGCAAAGAGCTATATTTTATTCTTTTGGTAGTCCTCACGGCTTGTCAGCCACGTTTGTACAGGGTGGAGCAATCTTCCTCGACAAAAATCGCTATCGATGCATCGACGCAAATGCTCGCTGACACAGCATATATCAACTATCTGAAACCGTTCAAAAAAGAAATTGATTCGAAAATGAATGTGATAATTGGACGTGCAGCCGAAACTATGCGCGGACATGCTCCCGAAAGTTTGCTATCCAACTTCAGTGCCGACGTGTATCGCAAGGCTGCCGGCGACTTTCTGAAATCGGAGGTTGATGTGGCTATTGTGAACCTCGGTGGTTTACGTACAGTTATCCCGGCAGGCGACATTACGGTTCGGAAAGTATTTGAGCTAATGCCATTCGAGAACGAACTCGTTATTTTGTATCTGAGGGGCGACAAAATCAATGATTTGTGTCAGTATTTTGCGTCTATGGGAGGTGAAGGAATTTCGGGACTGCGATTCAGCATCGAAAACAAAAAGGCCACAAATATAAAAATCAACGGACAATCACTTGACCCTACAAAGCTATACTCGGTTAGTACCAGCGATTATCTGGCAGGCGGAAACGACAAGATGACAGCGCTCACACTAAATGAAAAACGCATTAATACCGGCATTAAAATACGAAACATGCTACTCGATTACATTAAAGCCGAAACCGCCAAAGGAAACGAAATTCATCCGGTACTCGACGGCAGAATTGAGATAAAATAACAAACAAAATGAAAAATAAAAAATTCATCATAAGACTCTGTTTACAGGTATTTTTTCTGACAATAACTGTAAATTTTTGCGAAGCAAAAACCATTAAGCTGACCATACTTCACACCAACGACACTCACAGTCAGGTGGAACCTACAGATAAATCAACTCTTGCAACTTCGGATATGGGTGGTTATGCCCGCCGCATGGGTGTGATAAAAAAGATACGTACTGAAGTGGAAAACGTACTTCTGCTCGATGCCGGCGATTTTTCGCAAGGCACGCCCTACTTCAATTTTTACAACGGGCGCATAGAAGTCGATGCGCTAAACCGTATGAAGTACGATGCAATCACTTTGGGTAATCACGAATTCGATAATGGCATCGACACACTCGCAGTTATACTCCGGGGAGCCACAATCCCGGTTATCAGTTCTAACTATGATGTAAGTCAAACGCCGTTAAAGGATAAAGTTCAACCCTTTCGGGTGTTAAACAAATTTGGTTTGCGCATAGGAATTATGGCACTTAATGTGCAGCCCAAAGGACTGATTATCGAAAACAACTATCGTGGATTAACCTACTCCGACCCTGTAGAAACTGCAAATAAGATGGCTGAATACCTGAAAAAGGAAAAGCATTGCGATGTTATTATTTGCCTGTCGCATTTAGGTTCCGACGCGAATGCAAAAGAGGTGAATGATTTTCAGGTAGCGCGCCAAACACGCTACATCGATGTGATAATAGGCGGACACTCACACACCCTGCTCGAAAACGCAAGCGAAACAAATCAGGATGGACGGAAAGTGGTTATTGCTCAAATGGGCAAAAGCGGTTTGTATCTTGGCCGGATTGAGTTAACCTGTAATCGTTAAGATTACTTCTAAAAATGTGAAATCAGGCATTTGCCCTTTTTACTTTTTTGTAAAGTTCTGATGCAAACACGAAATTATTCAGATCCTCGTTATCTACGTGGAAAATATCTTCTTTACTACCCTGCCAGGCTTTTACACCTTTGTTTATAAAAATGATATTCTCGCCAATTTCCATCACCGAGTTCATATCGTGAGAATTGATAATGGTAGTAATATCGAACTCGCGAGTAATTTCGTGAATCAGTTTATCAATAATAAGTGAAGTTTGCGGGTCGAGACCAGAATTTGGTTCATCGCAAAACAAATACTTGGGTTGCAACGCAATAGCACGGGCGATAGCCACACGTTTTTGCATACCTCCACTAATTTCGGATGGAGCCAGATCAAACGATTTTTCTTTCAAATCGACATGTTGCAAACAAAAACGGGCACGTTCGACCATTTCTTCGCGCGTTGTTTTCGAAAACATTTCGAGCGGATACATTACATTTTCGAGAACGGATAGCGAATCGAACAAAGCAGAACCCTGAAACAACATTCCAACTTCCCTGCGAAGCATGCGAATATCGCTCATCTTCATATCGGGCAGGTTGCGACCATCATACTCAATACGCCCGCTATCAATGCGATGTAAACCAATAACACTTTTCATCAACACCGTTTTACCCGAACCACTTGCACCAATAATCATATTCGTTTTTCCATTCTCAAAAACTGCCGAAACATTTTTCAATACATGGTTATTATCGAAGGATTTATCTACGTTTTTTACTTCTATCATTCTGAATTGGTTTGTAAAGTTTATAAAGTCAGAAGCCGAATATCAAAAGACTTTTGACAGTTTGACATCATCACATCAACTGTTCAACATTAAATTCGTAATCAACAAATTAAAAAAGAGAATCAGAATACTACTGTTTACAACTGCATTGGTACTTGCTTTACCCACATCGAGTGCACCACCGTAGGCATAATAGCCATAATAGGCTGCCACCGAAGATATAATAAATGCAAAAACAACTGATTTTACAAGCGAATAAAACACGTAATACGGTATAAAAGCATACTGAATACCCAGTAAATAATCGGCAGTAGTTATAATATCAGTAAAAATACCCACGCAATATCCACCAAAAAGCCCCACAGCCATACTGAAAATCACCAAAAAAGGCATCATAAATATAAAGGCTATAATTTTGGGCAGAATAAGATAGTTTGCCGAATTTACACCCATAATTTCGAGAGCATCAATTTGCTCGGTAATGCGCATGGTGCCAATTTCTGAGGCAATGTTCGAACCAATTTTTCCGGCTAAAATCAAACAAAGTATCGTTGATGAAAACTCCAGCAACAATGTATCCCGCGTTACCAAACCGGTACTATAAGTGGGCAGAAGCGGATTTTCTGTATTTAGCTTGGTCTGTATGGTCATAATGGCTCCGATAAATACCGAAATAATGACCACAATAGGCAAACTTTGCAGACCAAGTTTCTCGAGTTCTTTGGGAAACTGACGGAAAAACATTCGCCAACGGTCGGGTGCAACAAGCACACGTTTCATTAATAAGGTATATTTACCTGTATCCTGAAAAATATTCATAACTTCAATTCTTATTTTGATTGCAAAAGTACACAAAAAAAATCTTATCCGGTTAATCAGGCTCTGTTATTAATCTGAATAATTACTTCAGATACTTCTCCAGAAACTGATCCTGTTCCCAAAGCAGGTGAAGGATATTTTCGCGGGCAACGTAGCTGTGTTGTTCTTTGGGTAAAATAACCATGCGGGCCGGTGCTCCAAGGCCTTTCAATGCCTGAAAGTAACGTTCGGTTTGTAGCGTAAATGTGCCGGGATTATTATCAGCCTCGCCGTGAACCAGCAACATCGGCGTTTTCATTTTATCGGCTTGCATAAAGGGCGACATGGTGTTGTACACGCCCGGAACATCCCAGTAATTGCGCTGCTCGCTCTGAAACCCGAAAGGTGTAAGCGTACGGTTGTAAGCGCCACTGCGAGCGATGCCACATGCAAACAAATTGCAGTGCGTAAGCAGGTTAGCTGTCATAAATGCACCGTACGAATGTCCGCCTACGGCAACTTTTTTCCGGTTTATGTAGCCAAGTGAATCTACGGCATCGATGGCCGCTTTGGCATTGGCAACCAGTTGTTCCACAAAGCTATCGTTGGGTTCGGTTTTGCCTTCGCCCACAATCGGGAATGCGGCATCGTCGAGAACGGCATAGCCACGTGTTACCCAATACACAAACGAACCATAAT
>JAYRXP010000453.1:0-3083 GCA_041917395.1 Paludibacter sp. | reverse complement strand
CTGCAAATATAACCGAATAATTACACAAACTGTTCTTAATTTGTTGTATTTTTAGTTTTAAATAAAAATATATAGCAAAAAATCACTACTTTTGCAATCCGACAATTACAGCTTAAACAAGCCCTCCAAAATCGGACATTTAACTGTATATTAATCACTTATCATTTCATAATGAAAAACAGAATTAAAGATCTTTTACAGGAAATTGAAAATCTGGCTGCCCAAAACAACGAGGAGCTGGAAGCTTTGCGTATAAAATACCTCAGTAAAAAGGGTTCGGTTTCCGAACTGTTCAACGATTTCCGCAATGTAGCCAACGAAGAGAAGAGAGAAATCGGGCAATTGCTCAACGAACTGAAAAACAAGGCTCAGGATAAAATAAATGAACTGAAAGACGCTTTTTCGTCGCAAAACGATGCCGTTCAGAAATCAGATTTAACCCGCAGTGCCGATCCGCTAAAAATCGGTACACGTCATCCGCTTTCGCTAACTAAAAACGAAATAATCAGCATATTTTCGCGCATTGGTTTTACCATTGCCGAAGGACCGGAGATTGAGGACGACTGGCACGTGTTTGGCGCACTGAACTTTCCGCCCGAACATCCCGCCCGCGATATGCAAGACACGTTTTTCATCGAGCAAAATCCGGATGTATTGCTTCGTACACATACATCGTCGGTACAATCGCGCGTAATGGCCAATCAAAAACCGCCTATCCGCATGTTGTTCCCCGGACGTGTGTACCGCAACGAAGCCATTTCGTATCGTGCACACTGCTTTTTCCATCAGGTAGAAGGTCTTTATATTGACAAAAATGTATCGTTTGCCGACCTGAAACAGGCCCTGATGTATTTTGCTAAAGAAATGTTTGGCGAACACACTGAAATCCGTCTTCGTCCGTCGTATTTTCCATTCACCGAGCCAAGTGCCGAAATGGATATTTCGTGTAATATTTGTGGCGGAAAAGGTTGCCCGTTCTGCAAACACACAGGTTGGGTAGAAATTTTGGGATGCGGAATGGTAGACCCTAATGTACTCGAAAATTGCGGAATCGACTCCAAAGTTTATTCCGGCTATGCTTTCGGTATGGGCGTGGAACGTATTACCAACTTGAAATATCAGGTAAAAGACCTACGACTATTCTCCGAGAACGACGTTCGGTTCCTTCGTCAGTTCGAATCGGCAATTTAGTTGATTAGTTGAATGGTTAATTAGTTGGTTGAAGAACAATTCCCCTTTAGGGGTTAGGGGCAAATTTGTGATAAAAAGATATTTCATATACCTTTCATACAACGGTACTGCGTATCATGGCTGGCAAATGCAGCCGAATGGCATATCGGTTCAGGAAGTGCTTACAAAAGCACTTTCTACCGTTTTACGCACCGACACCGAGATAATCGGGGCCGGCCGCACCGATACCGGAGTTCATGCACGGCTGATGGTTGCTCATTTCGATTTTGAAGGAAAAATCGACTCAAAACATCTTTCGGCAAAACTCAACAGCATATTACCCAATGATATTGCCATACATAATATCCGTGAGGTAAAAACAGATGCCCATGCCCGTTTCTATGCTGTTTCGCGTCGATACGAATACCACATTGTAACTTCAAAATCGGTTTTTCGTAACGGACTTGCAGCGCGCTTTGCCGAAAATTTAGATATCGACAAAATGAATGAGGCAGCAGCAATATTGTTCGAATTCATTGATTTTACAAGCTTCAGCAAGCTGCACACCGATGTTAAAACCAACAACTGTGTTATAAAATACGCGCGTTGGGAAAAAAAAGAGGATGAATTGATTTTTACCATCGAAGCCGACCGTTTTCTGCGCAATATGGTTCGCGCCATTGTGGGAACATTGCTCGAAGTAGGTCGTGGAAAAATGACCACCGACGAATTCCGAAACATTATCGAAGCCAAAAACCGTTGCAAAGCCGGAGCATCGGTACCAGCCTGCGGATTGTTTCTGATTGACATTCAGTATCCCAAAGAGATTTTCGTTATATAATTTCTCGTTTCGTGTTTCACGTTTTTTTACTTTCAACTTTATAAACCTTATAAACTTCACGAACTTTTTAAACATTAAGACTCAAATATGTGGATAATTTTTGCTTTCGTTTCGGCGTTGTTGCTTGGTGTGTATGATGTATGTAAAAAAACGTCGCTTCAGGGCAATGCCGTAATACCGGTGCTTCAAAGTTCGATTTTAATCTCGGGAATATTGCTCACACCATTTTTATTACTCTCGTGGTTTTATCCGGGTTTCGAGAAAAGTATATTTTATGTTCCTGCAGTCGATTTTAAAACCCATTTACAACTGGTTCTGAAATCGGTTATCGTTCTTACCTCGTGGCTTTTTGCCTATTTTGCCATCAAGCATTTACCCATTACCATTGCTTCGCCCATTAAAGCCACGCAGCCGGTTTGGGTAGTGGTTGGAGGTGTGCTTATTTTCAGCGAGCAACTTACATTTTATCAAAGCATTGGCGTTGGAATAACATTATTGTCATTTTTTTTGTTTTCGTTTGCCGGCAAAAAAGAAGGGTATTCCATCACCGGAGGCAACAAATGGATATGGTTTATTATCCTTGCCACGCTCACCGGCGCCATTAGCGGATTGTACGACAAATATCTGCTCAAACACATTAACCACATGTCGGTGCTAGTGTATTACACCTACTATCAAATAATTATTATGGGAGCCATCACCGGATTTCTGTGGTATCCAACCCGTAAAAAAACAACACCTTTCAAGTTCAGGTGGTCCATTCCACTCATTGCTTTGTTCCTGATGTCGGCCGATTTCACTTACTTTTACGCGCTTTCGTTCGAAGACTCGTTAATCTCGGTTGTAGGCACTATCCGACGCTCGGGAGTTATTGTTCCGTTCCTGTTTGGGGCCCTCGTTTTGCACGATAAAAACCTGAAATATAAAATCATCGACCTTGTTGGTGTAATAATTGGAATGATATTTTTGTTTTTAGGCTCAAAATAAAACAAATAAACATCAAATAATCAAATAATTAACTCTTCAACAAAGATTATTCGGCAACAAAAACAAAAAATCAGATGAAATAATT
>JAYRXP010000452.1:0-6146 GCA_041917395.1 Paludibacter sp. | reverse complement strand
GAGCGTATAAGGGTTGTAGGGAGCATACCAGTCGCTCCAGCGCGCAGATTCGCAAATCATTGCCTGTTCCACTTCATCTGCCAGTTTGCTGTATCGTTCAATATTTTTTGCCGGAGTAAGAGCTCCGCCATAGTCAAGCAACTGTTTTTTTATGTGATCGGCTATGGTTACCTTAAAGTCAGCATTCTTTTTCAGATATTGCATAAAAGCAGTCGGATTTCCGGCAGTTCCGGTTATTATCTTATTTTCGGTTAATGACGTCATTGATGTTTCGGCATCCCACACAAAGAATTTGAATCCTGTATCGTTTTTTACTCTGTTGCGTCCTACCGACCAGTTATTTGCATCCCAATCACCATTTCCAATGTAATAGTTGATAAGCATGTAGTCGATGTAATTATCCACGTCCAGCAGATTTGTATAAGCGGGATTAACAGAACCATCGGCATTTTTTCCCTGAATTTTCTGATAGTTTACATTTGTTTCGACACCGGTAATTTGCGATTTTAACGAGTTCCATGCCAGCATCGAACCATCGGTAGGTGTGGTGGTTTCTTTTTCTTTTATTACATCATAGTCGGTTTTATTTCCACCCATATACGATTCCATAAAGTCGCTGTTCAGTTCTTCCGAGATATTGTAAACTCCCCAGTACAGATTATTTATGTATAAGTGCACAAAGGTTTCGTGTGCCGACAGATGCCCCATGTCCAGTTGGGTTGTTTTGGCCCACGAATCCTGAATGTATTGCGCAGCAGTTTGCTGAACGGCAGCATTTTTTACCCAGGTATAATTGTAGCCGGCGCGAAGCACCAGCGAATTAAATTCTTTAACGGATTGTTTTTCGTTGAAAATATCGAAATTCAGTTTTGATGGTCCATAAGTTGGTTTGAATGAGATTTCAAAACCATGCTTCGGGCTGTTTGATGGCCGGCGACTATTACCACCATGCAGCTTTAACCGACAGTTTAACTGAAACTCTTTTTGTGTCGACGGGTCGAAATACTCTATGGAAGCAGGTCTTTCCCATGCTTTACTTTCGGTGTTGGGCAGTCCGGTGTAAATGTAAATTCCACCGGTTGTCACATTTTCGATATTCGAGAATAAATTGCCAATGTCAGTCACAATGCTCATGGTGGGTAAGGATTTGAACGCATCTGTTATTTTGTCTTTATAAGCAGTGGCAGTTGTTACCCGTGTGTCCATTTCATAATCAGTCGGAATGGATGTGGTAGCAGTTGCTTCTTTCCAGTCGGTAGGATAACCGGCCGGTGTTTTGGATTGCCTGAGCACATCTGGCAGATAAATATAAGTGTTAGTCACCACAGGACTGCTAACGTTGCTGCTGTTGACAACCACAGCACTTAAATTAGTGGTCCCTGAAATGCGTACAGGCCCTGTATATAGTGTTGCATTTGCTTTTGTGGGTCGCGTTCCGTTGAGTGTGTAGTAAATTTCACCCACATTTCCCGGGATACTCAGCGTAACATCGATTGCCGCCGTGTAGAAACCCCGTTTATGACTGAAAACAGGCGAAAATGGAATGTCACCCGCAATATTGTCGGCTCCCGGAGTTGTTGTGCCGAAATAAACCGGCTGTCCCTGATAAATGCCAAACGAAACGTCCTGACGTTGAGCCGGAAACAGAGGAGAATAGGCGTGAGAAATAACAGAATCGGGCTCGCAGATTGCTAAAAACTCGCCCGATGCCGATAGTTTGAAGTTTGTATGCAGATTTTTCGTTGGGTCAGTTCGGTTTTTATCCGAAGCAAATAGAACGATATATCCGCTTTTGGGAATAATAACCGCCGGAAATTTCCATTTGGATAAATTAGCAGCATCGTCGGTCAGTGACCAGCCTTGAAGGTTGATGGCTGTATCGGTATTGTTGTAAATTTCTATCCAGTCGGAATGTTCGTTATCTTCATCCAAAATGCTGTTCGAGTTGGCAGCCATAAATTCTGTAATCAGAATTTTCTGACTATCGCCAAAAGTGCTTGCAGAAAAAAGAAGTATCGCGAAGGTGATAAGAGAACGAATTTTAATTGCTGATTTCATAAGTATAGAGAATAAAATTTGATGTATCAGTTAAATTTATTGTATTTCCAGCGATTCAAAACCTAATCCTGCCGGATTCTCAGCCGAAATAATGACTTTATACGTTCCTGCATTGATGTATGTTCCCGTAGTTGTGCTTATTTGTTTCCATTTCTCAGCTGTTTCGGGGAAAGTTATTTCATCGTCTTTCAATATCGTTCCATTAGCAGCTACAAACTGCATACGTGCTTTCACGGGTTTTCCGCTGGTGTTTACGTAATTAAAACGCAGTGCGTAAATCTGTGCCAGTCCGGTGGAAATAGTCCACTCGATGGAAGCATCTTTACCCAGACGAATCCCGTTTTTATTCTTGATTGTGACTTTTTCAGTTTTTCCTTTCAATAATGCTTTCTCTGCTTCGTAAACAGTACTAATTCTTGCGTTTTTATCTTCGGGTAATAATTCTTTTGGCGTTTTTGCCAATACATTTTGTTCGGCTTTTGCCCACGACCAGTCGGTTTCTGTGCGTTTAAGTGGTTTGATATCGGGGTTGGTTGTGGCTATGGTTATGGCCGAAATAAGCGCTTGTCCTGCTTTCACTTCGGGGAAAGATATTTCCAACTGACCATTTTTCACTGTCGCATCGACCACTTTTTTCAATGCTCCGTCGTGACCGCTTTCTGCCCAAATATCGAAGTCGTTGAGTACTACCGAATCATTTATTGCTACATCAAAAATACGTCGGCCTTCGCAGTCGGTTTTCTCACTGCCACCTGTTCCGTGCCATGGCTCGGTGAAGTAAAGCTCCACTCTGTATTTGCCATCGGGCACTGCAAAATGGTATTTCAGTTTGTGGCGACCAAAGCGAAAATGACCAAACAAAGCCCAATCGCGTGTTCCGTAAATTGGGTCATAAGTTACTCCCTGACTTGCCTGATACGGATTTATGTCTTTGAAATCTGAAGCCCAGGAACGAGAAACGGTGCTATCATCTTTTGCCCAGATTTGTCCAAACTTATCTTTGTAGTCATCGCCACCACAGTTGATGCGGTAGAGGTAATGGTAGTTGGATTCGGCTTTTATTAAAGAGTATTTTGAACGCAAATTACGCAAATCAACGCAACTGTTTTGTTTGTTTACTTTTGTTATTTTTGAATTAGAGTTGTTTTTTATTTGCGTAAATTCGTGTTTATTTGCGTTCAACTCTTCTTCATAAAGTTTTTCAAAATGCGGTGCTTTCTCCAGATTGTTGAGCACAATAACATCCACAGCCACAACTTTTCCCTGATAATATCCCACCGCACGAAGCACATTGTAACGAATGTCGCGGTTTTCCCACATAAAATGTGTGCCGCGTCCATTGTTTTTCTTTTTACCTAAATAAACAGAATCCACAGCGTCGTTATACAGTTTCACGCTGTCGCAATTGCTGTAAACTTCGATGGTGGCACGGGTGCGTTTTGTAAATCTGTTGGGCCATGTGTGCGAAACAATATACACCATCGGGTCGTTCTTAACCGAAACATAATTAGCCCGATACATGTAAAATGCATCTGTAGGTTGTTCCCAGGGCGTTACAAGTCCTTTGTAATTGAATGGTCCCACTTTGTCGATCATGCGATAAGCCTCATCAGGTTGCCGACGACCGGGATTGTCGTGCGAACTGTAAATCCACTGAAACTGTCCGCAAACACTGTCTTTGGCTGCTTCGGCAAGTTTGATTTTCTCTTCGAGAAGCTGAGCTGCACGCCCTTCAGTCCACAAACCGTTAGCATCAAATTCAGCAGGCTCGGCATGGAAAGCAACTGAGCGCCAGGCACCATATTCGCCATTGAGTAACTGATTCTTTTGTGAAAGTTCTTTGCCGTAATTTTCAATCTTGCCACCGTAAGTTCCGCTCCAGTTTTGCACTACATCCCAATCAGTACCTGTACCGCCATTGCAGGTTGTTATCACGCGCATATTCCGGGCTGTTGGGTCCATCTCACGAATGATATTGCTACATTCTTCGGCAAAATATGTTGGTAAAACACTTTCATTTTGTAAGCCCCACATAATGACTGAAGGCGAATTGCGGTGCTCTTTTACCCACTGACGAAGCAGGGTTTTAAAGTTGCTGCGGAACTCAGGCGTATCGTACCAAACGTGTGCCGAAAATTGTGTCCAGTAAAGGATTCCTTTTTCGTCGAGCAGTTGCTGATATTCGAGGTTATGTGGTTGGTGAGCATCGCGGAAAGCATTAAATCCCGCCGATTGAATTTGTTTGATGCGTGACACTATTTGCTCTTTACTAAACGCGTGCGATTGTCCAAACTGATGTTCGTACTCGCAGGTTCCGTTGATAAGTGTTGGTTTGCCGTTCAAATAAAAACGTCCATCATTATCGTTGCGTTTTACAGGCCAACTCATGGTGCGTATGCCAAACGGAGTAGTGATTTCGTCGGTTGTTACATTGTTTCCGCGTTTAATCATCGAAGCCAGTTTGTACAGATAAGGCTTTTCAGTACTCCAGCGAATTGGATTTGTGATGGGTGAAGATTGGCGGATGATTTTGGTTTCACCGGGCTTGAGCGTAACTTTTTCAGCAAGTCGAAATACAGCAAGACCGTCTTCGTTGTTCAGTTTATTCACCACTTCTATTTCGGCAGTTTCGGTAGCGTAGTTTTTTATTTCTGTTTCAATAAAAACAGAATCGGCCTGATCATTATTCCAAACATGAACACCAAATGGTTCAATGCGAATATTATCAGTTATCTCAAGCACAACCGGACGGAAAATGCCCAGTGGTTGAGAGCCTTCGCTAAAACCCCATTCCGACGAGCAACCACCGCATACCCACGGCATATCCGAAATCATTTCTGGATGCTCAGCGATAACGTTTAAGGTGTTTTCTTTACCGGGCTTAATGACAGAAGTAACATCAAGGGTTTTGGTTGTTCGACCCGATGGAAAACGGGCAAACTTATGTCCGTTCAAAGTTACCGTTGCGTATGTTCCGACTCCTTCGAAACGCAGAAAATACTGTTTGTTTTCACCTGCATCCGGAGCTTTGAATGTTTTGGTGTAAGTAGCCGTGCCGTGTAAATTTCCGTGTGTCAGTTGCCTGTAACCAAAATAATCGTCCCAGTTATGTGGAATGTTTACAGTTTGTGTGTCTTTCTGCATCCATGTTTTCCAACTGTTGTTCTGGTTTAGGGTGGTGCGGCGCTCTTTGATTTCAGGAGCAGGGAAATGCACTTCCGAACGACCCATAGGTTTGCTTGTAGCTACACAAATTCCACGTTGGTCGAATTTATTTACGCCACAATAAAAATGATAAACCACCCCGTTGTGCTTTATTACATAGCTTTTGTGAGCAAAAAGATTGTCGTATGGTTTGGATGGAATAATGAGATCTTCGCCCTGCCAGTCGTACCAATGAATGAGGTCGTAACTGCAAGCAAATGTGTTATAGGCTTTGTAGGGCTTATTGGTGTTGAATGCCGAAAAATAAAACATCACATAAAGGTTGCCAAATTGCTGAATCTGAGCGTCGCCGGTAATCATTCCCTGAATTTCGTGTGCAAAAACAGGATTTCCGGCATAGCGTTTCCAGTGTTTCATGTCGTGCGAGGTAGCAATGCCTATACGTTCGCCTTTGAGTTTGGTTTCGGGATGAATGCCACCAGCATTGTAATACATAACAAAAGGTGCTCCGAGGGTTTTCTTTTTGTCCCAATAAATGGTGCTTTTATACTGAATCAGGTTTTCAAACCATTGAGCATCTTTATCTTTGTTTGAAAGAACAGGCGATTTTCCCGATTGCCATTCTACTGCTTTTCCAAGATTTTTTTTGTTGATCCACGCTAAACCAATGCTTAACGGACCAGCTTCGTATCCAGCTGTTGGACCGCCTATGTAGGTCATCCAGTATTTGCCTTTGTAAGGTTGAAGTTCGTAATTTCCACCCCAATTCATCTCCGGCAAAGCAGGGAAACCACCCCGCTGATTGCTATCCCACATGCCATCGCGATAGGAGAGAATGCGACCTTTTATGTTCCAATGAAGCAAATCCTTGCTTTCGGCCATCCATGTTTCGTAACCGCGACCGTCAGTTCCCGTTTTTCCGT
>JAYRXP010000451.1:0-2381 GCA_041917395.1 Paludibacter sp. | reverse complement strand
TGCCGCGTTTGTCATCGGTATTGTAACCGATTTCGACCAGGATGCATCGCTGCTCAGCTTAATGTCGAAATGTTGTTGATCGGCAAGCGAGACCAAAACATCCGCAGTTAAAGTGGTACCGGAAACAGTAAAACTTTGAGTAGCAGATGGTGTTCCCACATAGGTACTAAAATCAGCAGGAGTTCCTGTAGTTGTGATAGTCGGAACAGGTGCTCCCCCCATTAATTTAAATGTTATGTTGTTTGTCGTTTTTGTTATAGCAGTAACCGGACGATTTATGTTGGTGCCACTCCATGTAGTAGGTGTGAACGAACCTGTAGTAAATGCTGCACCAGGCGTAGTCGAACTACCACTCAAAGGTTGTAAATATACGCGCATGTGGCTACTTGCAGTTTGATTTGTACCCGTGTAGTTATTCGGCGAATTATTTTCCCATTCTGCTGCACTGTAATCAATGTGCCAGATAAGCATTCCTTCTCCCGGCAAATAAGTATCCCAACCTGTCTTTTTTCGGTACTCAATCATAAAAAACTCAACAGGCGAAGGATTTCCACCATTCAGATTATGCGTGGTTGCCGATAACAGATAGGATTGTTGATTCGTATTAGCAGGCTGCGTTGTTCCCTGATATACAGGGAGCAGCGTGTAATCATTGGGTGAGCTTATTTGTTCCGGCGTCATCCAGCCCAAATAAAACCGATCGTACACTGAATAGGTAGGTGGTGTACGTCCATTATTATTATACGATCCGAGGTCCATAATCGACCACTCATCCAATGTAGATTTACTTCCGGTAGCATCGGATGTGTGATAATAATCGGGCAAACCAAGTACATGGCCAAACTCATGGCAGAAAGTTCCAATACCACACATAGAAGAACCAGTTGAGCTGTTTAACTCCGAAGTACAGGCGTAATCGTAAATTGTTTTGCCATCAAATTTTGTTGAATAATCGGCCAGTGACCAACGATGTGGCCACACTGTATTTTCGGGTCCGCCTTCGGCTTCATTGTATCCGGCATAGTAAACAAAAATATTATCAACAAAACCATCGTTATCCGTATCGTACTGAGTAAAATCCAATCCGGCATTGTTAGCCTGCGTACAAGCGTCAATAATCATTTGTTGCGGATTTTTATCATCGCCATTCGTGTCGTTTCCACCATAATATGCCATGTTTTGAGGCAAAGTGTAAGGCCCCACAACATCAAACTGCGGCGAAAACTTTCCCAGCGAAGCAGCCATAAAATAATCGCGGGCTGAACCCGTGCCACCGTTTGTGCTGTAACCACTCTGGTTAAGCAGGTTGGTGAATGCTGTTTGCGGCGTAGGCACAACATAGCTTTTGTCTGAAAAATTAACCAATATTACCAACGATTTTGGAGAACCATTCAGCGGAAATGCTTTTTGAATTTTTGTTACACGCTGAATACCGGTCGATTTGGCGCGTTGCATTTTCGTGCTCAGCGCAGCCGAATTTTCGGTTATACCATTCGCTTTTAAAATCACATTATCACCAACACTACGTTTCGAAGCATCACGGGCAATAATTTCAGTTGTCGTGGCTGCAGCGCCGTTCGACAAGTCATACACATAATATCCTTTGTCATTTTGTGTAACCAGGTAACCATCGTCAGTAGTCTTATAGTGCCCAAACTCATCTCCCCTTACACGTATTGTAAGTGTTGTTCCGTCAGGTTGCTTTACGGTAACAGGATGTGGAGTCGCTTTTACGGCAAATGCAGGTTGCAAATCAGCAAAGAGTGCTACCACAAAAATCAATGCAAAAGTAATTTTTCTCATATTTTTATTTTTTCTAAAAAAACTGCCTCAAAAAAAGGGCAGCAAATATACTGAATATTTATTCAAAAACAACTTAATGTTCATTAAGTTTATACTCATTACAATAAAATAGTCAGTTTAATCAGTAGAAACCTGTTTTTTTCTGTCAAAATTTCAGTATCCGCATCTTTTTCTGAAAACACCTTCATTGTTTTGATTGTCAATAATTTTTGAAAAAATCATTGAAAAACAATTCATTTGAAACTGAAAAAATGACAGCATAAAACTCTTACAATCAGACATTTTGACCTAAAAATAGCATTGGTATCCGGTTTGCAGAAGCGTGTTCAAAACAACAAAAAAATAAATGTCTAACTTAAATAATGGAGGATACAACTATGTTACTCGTACGTAATTCAAACCAAACACCATCGTTACTCGATCGTTTTTTTGATGGCGACTTATTCGATTGGAACAACCGCAATTTTTCGAACACAAACACCACTTTACCCTCGGTGAATATAAAGGATAATACCGATGCATTTACCGTTGAAGTAGCAGCACCAGGCTTCGAAAAAGGCGATTTTAAAATTGAGCTT
>JAYRXP010000450.1:0-1545 GCA_041917395.1 Paludibacter sp. | reverse complement strand
TGCAAACGGGATTGCAACAGTTAGACTCCATTCGAAATAACCTGATTTTTCATCTATGGGTTGAGTGCCCAAACTTGGAAAGCGCTCAATCTGACTTAATTGCTCTATTGTAAATGGAATCACATTTTCATTACGACCTTTTCGTTGAGTTGCCAAACAAATACCTATGCAATTAAACTCAAAGTTGTAATAAAAATCCTGTCCGGGAATTTTACAGAAGAATTCCACACAGCTATCCTCCCAAACGGAATCCATATCTGCTGTGTACAAGGCTTTTATATTCTTTTCCGCAATGTAATAACGAATATAAAGTTTTGTATCGGTACAAGCTATTTTAAACTTGCATGCAGGTTTATAGGGGAAGTTGATTGGCCAGTTAAGCATATCGATGTATTCGGATTTCAAATGTTTATCCATATATAAAGAAATCTCACTCATAGTCTTCGGGGTTGAACCTATCAAATGATGTACGTTTAGTGTTTTCATTTTAAAATCCCGATTTTATCTTTTACCAATAAGTTCATTTCAGCAATAAGTGCTTCAGCTTCCTGCATGGTTTGTGCTTCAGCATAAATGCGAATTATCGGTTCGGTGTTTGATTTTCGCAAATGAATCCATTTATCCGGAAAGTCAATTTTCACACCATCGATTGTATTTACTTCAAACTTGTTATAGTATTCAGCCACTTCACTTAGCAGTTTCTCCATATCTACCGTTGGCGATAATTCAATTTTATTTTTTGAAATGGAATACGGTGGAAAACTATCACGTAACTCGCTTACTTTGCATTTCGATTTTGCCAATTGTGTCAGGAATAAAGCAATACCCACCAGTGCATCGCGTCCGTAATGTATTTCAGGATAAATAATTCCTCCGTTACCTTCGCCTCCGATAACAGCTCCTACAGCTTTCATTTTTTCCACCACATTTACTTCACCTACAGCAGAAGCCATGTACTGCTGACCGTATTTTTGGGTAATATCACGTAAGGCTCTGGTTGAGCTCAGGTTGGACACTGTATTGCCCGGCGTTTGCGATAAAATGTAGTCGGCAATCGACACCAATGTATATTCTTCGCCAAACATAGCACCATCTTCACAAATAATCGCCAAACGGTCGACATCCGGATCGACTACAAACCCAACATCAGCTTTTACATTCTGAATGAGATTGGAAATATCTGTTAAATGCTCAGGGAGTGGCTCGGGATTATGTGGAAATTGTCCGTTTGGCTCGCAATAGAGTTTATGGATTGTTTTCACTCCCAGCTGTTCAAGCAGTGCAGGAATTGCCATACCACCAACAGAATTTACACAATCAATTGCTACCGAAAAGTTGGCAGCCTGAATAGCCTGTTTATCGACTAATTTAAGCGCCAAAACAGCATCGATATGCTTTTGAAGAAATGTATCGTCAGAAATTTCGTTGCCAATGGAATCAACATCGACAAATGAAAAATCGTCACATTCAGCACTTCTCAGAATCTCATCACCTTCAGCGGCGTTAAGGAATTCGCCTTTATCATTCAACAGTTTCAAGTCATTC
>JAYRXP010000449.1:0-6077 GCA_041917395.1 Paludibacter sp. | reverse complement strand
CGGATTGGGATCGCTGCGGAATGTGAGCGGGGTGAACCAGTTCTTTGGACCGATTGACCTCCAGTCGCATGTAACCTTGGGGGCGACGACCGGAAGCCTCGACCTTGGCGGCACGATCTCAGGGAGTTTGTTCAACCTCACCAAAATCCTGAATACGATCCTGTACCGGACGATATCCGGCATCTTTCCGAGGTATTGTTATAAATGCTTTAGGATTTCCCATATTATGTTATCCCCTTCTCCCCCGCAAAGGGGGATATTGGGCTCGTTTTTAGTTTGTTATTTTTTTTAATTTTATTGTTATAATTTCAACGTTTCGCTTTCTGTTGTCAGTTGTCCGTCGACTGTTGTCTTAGTAATCGCGTTCTACCTGAGCGATTTTTTTGTTGATTTCTTCCATTTTTTGTTCCTGAATTACTTTTTTGTATTCGATAGGAACAACTTTGATAAATCTGTCAACATAATCGCGCCAGTTGTCGAGAATACGCTTGGCTAATTCACTTCCGGTATATTTGTAGTGGTTTTCGATAAGCGTTTTCACTTCTTTGTTGTCGTGGCTGTCTTCGATAAGCGAAAGTTCTACCATTTCCATGTTACAGAAGAAGTCGAAATTCCCTGTTTCGTCGAGAACATAAGCTACTCCACCACTCATACCGGCAGCAAAGTTTCGTCCGGTCGAACCCAGAACAACAGTTACACCACCGGTCATATATTCACAACAGTGGTCACCTGCTCCTTCCACAACGGCTTTTGCTCCGGAGTTGCGCACACAGAAACGCTCACCTACGATACCGTTGATATAAACCTCGCCCGAAGTGGCTCCGTACAGGATCGTATTTCCTGCAATGATATTTTCTTCCGGTTTGAATGTGCTTTCTTTCGGAGCTTTTACCACAATTTTACCACCCGAAAGGCCTTTGCCCACGTAGTCGTTTGCTTCACCTTCGAGTTCGAAATACATACCTTTGCTCAGGAATGCTCCGAAACTTTGTCCGGCCGATCCTTTGAAATAAGCTTTGATTGTATCTTCGGGCAGACCTGCCTGTCCGTAGCGCTTTGCAATTTCGCCCGAAAGCATAGCACCTACTGTACGGTCGGTGTTTTTGATTTTGCTTGTAATCTCAACCGGCATACACAAATCAAGTGCTGGAAGCGATTTCTTTATCAGTTCGCGGTCGAGTACATTATCTAATTTGTGATCCTGTGTTTTTATGTTGTGAAGTGCATTTTTAGTACTATCGGGTACGTACATTATTCTCGAAAGATCCACTTTCTCGATTTTCGATACAGAACCGATTTTACGACGTTCGAGCAATTCGGCATGTCCGATAATTTCGTTCAGACTACGGAATCCCATTTCGGCCAAGTGCTCACGAACATCCTGTGCTATAAACTGGAAGAAGTTTACAAGATACTCGTGTTTTCCTGTAAAATGCTTACGCAGCACTTCATCCTGAGTTGCAACACCTACCGGACAAGTGTTCAGGTGGCATTTACGCATCATAACACAACCCAGAATTAACAGTGCGCTGGTTGCAAAACCATATTCTTCAGCGCCAAGCAGCGAAGCAATAATAATATCACGACCTGTTTTTAACTGACCGTCGGTCTGTAGTTTGATTTGTCCGCGTAAATTGTTTAATACCAGTGTTTGCTGAGTTTCAGCTAATCCGATTTCGACAGGCATACCGGCATGTTTGATTGAGCTCGACGGACTTGCGCCTGTACCACCTTCGGCACCCGAAATAAGAATTAAATCGGCTTTTGCTTTTGCTACACCGGCTGCAATTGTTCCCACACCTGTTTCTGAAACCAGTTTTACACTGATTACAGCTGTTGGGTTGATGTTTTTCAAATCGTAGATAAGCTGAGCAAGGTCTTCGATCGAATAAATATCGTGATGGGGTGGGGGCGAAATCAACGAAATTCCGGGAATAGAGTGACGGGTTTTCGCAATGATTTTGTCCACTTTATGACCCGGAAGCTGACCTCCTTCGCCCGGTTTAGCTCCCTGCGCAATTTTAATCTGTATTTCGTCGGCATTCACCAGATATTCGGCAGTAACGCCAAAACGTCCGGATGCTACCTGCTTAATTGCTGAACGGGCATTGAGTCCATCTTCGCGTTTTTTGTAACGTTCGGGGTCTTCACCTCCTTCGCCGGTATTGCTTCGTCCACCAATAATGTTCATTGCAAAAGCCATGGCTTCGTGCGCTTCGCGACTGATTGACCCATAAGACATTGCTCCGGTTACAAAGCGTTTCATAATGTTTTCAATCGGCTCAACCTCATCAATGCTGATTGGGTTGCGTTTGAAATCCATTAAGTCACGAATGAAGATTGGTTCTTCTTTCTCGTCCACCGCTTTTACGTATTCTTTGTATTTTTCGTAACTGCCTGTTCTTGTGGCAATTTGTAAGCGGGAAATTGTTTCCGGATTCCATGCATGATTTTCTCCGTTTCGACGATATGCATAATGTCCCAGATTTTCGAGTGTCGACAGATCGTCGCCTTCAGCAGGCTGAAATGCTCTGTTGAATGGAGTGAGTACTTCATTGGTAAGATCTTCAATGTCAATTCCTTCGATTGAAGATGTAATTCCTTTGAAATATTTCGATAATAATTTTGAAGAGACACCGATCGACTCAAAGATATGCGCGCCACGGTAACTACGCAATGTAGAATTACCCATTTTGGAGAGCACTTTCAACAGACCTTTGTTTACTGCTTTGATATAATGTTTAATCGCAGTGTCGAAATCCATACTGATATCACCCGATTTGATTTTGTCGTTTATAATGGCAAAAACCATATACGGATTAACAGCATTGGCTCCAAAGCCAAACAGAAGGGCAAAGTGCATAACTTCACGTGGTTCAGCTGATTCTACCACGATGTCGATTTGCATACGTTTACGCTTTTCGAGTAAATACAAATGCACAGCTGATACAGCAAGCAATGAAGGTATCGGAGCTTTTTCGGCAGAAACACCGCGGTCGCTCAATACAATGTAATTTTTACCTTCGTCCACCGCTTTTTCTACCTCAAGACAAAGTTCTTCGATAGCAGCTTCCATTCCTTCACGTCCTTTTTTGGGGTCGAAAAGCATTGGTATTGAAACTGTTGAAAATCCTTTGTATTTCAGGTTCATCAGAATGTCGAACTGAGAATTTGTCAGAACCGGACTTTTGAGTTTTACCATCTTGCAAATTTCGTTTGCCGGTTCTAATAAATTTTGGTTAATAGAACCAATAAACCCTGTAAGCGACATAACCAGTTCTTCACGAATCGGGTCGATAGGAGGATTGGTTACCTGGGCAAACTGCTGACGGAAATAGTTGAATAGACGTTGAGGTTTGTCCGAGAAAACCGAAAGCACAGTGTCATTTCCCATCGACGAGGTAGGTTCGTAACCATCATTTGCCATTGGGATAATAACACGCTCCATGTCTTCTTTTGAATAACCAAAAGCGTGAAGCAATGTTTGATAATTGGGCAGATCGTTCTTTACATTACGTCCGGATTGAATATCGTCGATATTCACACAATTCTGATTTAACCATTCGCGATAAGGAAATGCTTTAGCCAAACCTTCTTTTAATTCTTTATCGTAATATACCTTACCAAGCTCAGTATCTACCATAAGCATTTTACCCGGTTTCAGACGACCGTTTTCTTTAATGCGTTCGGGGGCAAATTCGATAGTTCCTGTTTCGGAAGCCACCACCATTAAATTGTCATGTGTAATCAGATAACGTGCAGGGCGTAAACCGTTGCGGTCGAGCATACCTCCGGCGTAGCGGCCGTCGCTGAAAAGCAATGTAGCCGGTCCGTCCCATGGTTCCATAAAGGTGCTGTGGTATTCGTAAAATGCGCGCAGATTGTCCGAAATCGGATTTTTCTTGTTGTAGCTTTCCGGAACAAGCATGGCCATTGCGTGTGGAAGACTTTTTCCGGACATAACTAAAAATTCCAACGCATTATCGAGTGAAGCACTATCGCTCATGCTGGGCTGACAAATCGGATATAATTCTTTCAGATTACCAAGCTGGTCAGATTTCAACACACTTTCGCGACTCTCCATCCACTGACGATTACCACGTATAGTGTTGATTTCGCCATTGTGTCCGAGCATGCGGAATGGTTGTGCCAAATCCCAGGTTGGGAAAGTGTTTGTGCTGAAGCGGGAGTGAACCAGAGCAATGCCGCTGGTGAGGTGTTCGTTTTGCAAATCGGTAAAGTATTCGCGCAACTGCATAGGAGTAAGCATTCCTTTGTAAACCATTTGTTTGGTCGAAAGGCTCACGATATAAAATCCGCGTTCGCGGGAGATTTCAGTTCCGATGATTGCCTTTTCAATTTTTTTGCGAAGCACGTATAATTTCAGTTCAAGCTCCTGTTGTGTGTTGCAACCGGTTACAAAAATCTGAATTACCTTAGGCTCGTTCGATGCTGAAATTTCGCCCAGACAGTCTGAGTTGACCGGTACTTCGCGGGTAGCTAAAAGATTCAGCCCTTCTTTTTCAACATATTCTTTAATCAGGCCGGTACAAAATTCGGCCTTTTTTGTGTCCTTGGGTATAAAAATAAGACCTGTTCCGTATCTGCCTTTAGCCGGAACAGGAATTCCCTGAAGTAAAATAAATTCGTGTGGTATCTGTACTAATATACCTGCACCATCACCTGTTTTGTTGTCTGCACTTTCTGCTCCACGGTGTTCCATGTTTTCGAGCACCTGTAAGCCTTTTTCAACAATTTCGTGCGATTTTTCGCCGTAAAGGTTTAAAACAAGTCCTACACCACAAGCATCATGTTCGTTTTGAAATGAGTACAGCGAACGCTGCTCATATTCGTCAATTTTTAATGGGGTTGAAGTCATAAATCAATTTATGTTTAATCGGCTTCTACCGAAACCTTGTAATTCGAGAAAAATAGTTTTATTGTTTTGCGAAAATAGTGGGAGAACTTAGTTTAAGCCTCCCACTATCTGTTGATATTAATTAATCGAAACTCTGAAAGAGTTGATTATCTGATGAAAAGCAATTCGCGGTATTTTGGTAATGTCCACATTTCGTCATCAACAATTAATTCTAATTTGTCAACATTGTAACGGATGATTTCGAAATAAGGAATAACTTTATCGTGATAAGCTACTGCTTTTTCATATTCGTGTTCAATTTTATTTACCTGACGACGTGTGTCAACCATATCATCTACTGCATTTTTGATAGTAGCAATACGTTCGCCAATTTCGGTGATAAGCTGGCTGTTGAGTTTGTTCAGGCTTTCAGCTTTATCAGCAGGGAACGACGATTTGATTTTGTAAACATTGTCAAGCAATAAACTTTGATAACGGGTACAAACCGGAATAATGTGGTTCAACGTTAAATCGCCCAATACGCGCGCTTCAATCTGAATCCATTTTACGTAAGTTTCCCATTTTACTTCGTTACGTGCGTGTAATTCTTTTTCAGAAAGTACATTCAACGATTCGAACAATTTTACAGAGCTTTCAGAAGTGTAAGCTTTGATGATTTCAGGAACGCTTGTTTCGCAATCCAAACCGCGTTTAGCAGCTTCAACTTTCCATTCATCGCTGTAACCATTACCATCGAAGCGAATAGCTTTCGAAGCTTTGATATACGACTTGATAACTTCGAATATAGCTTTTTCCTTGGTTGCACCTGCAGCCATTTTAGCATCAACTTCGGCTTTGAATTCCAAAAGCTGAGCAGCAACAGCGGTATTCAGAGTTGCCATAGCCGACGAACAGTTTGCCGATGAACCTACTGCGCGGAATTCGAAACGGTTTCCGGTAAACGCAAATGGCGAAGTACGGTTACGATCGGTATTGTCAAGGAATACCTCAGGAATGTGAGGAATGTCCATTTTGAGTTTCTTTTTGTCGTCGATAATAATAGCTTCATCGCTTGAACTATTCTCAATTTTATCGAGTACTGCAGTTAACTGCGAACCTAGGAATGCCGACACAATTGCAGGAGGCGCTTCATTGGCACCCAAACGGTGAGCATTCTGAGCTGTCATAATCGAAGCTTTCAGCAATGCATTGTGTTTGT
>JAYRXP010000448.1:0-3901 GCA_041917395.1 Paludibacter sp. | reverse complement strand
TGCCAGTTTTAGCAAAAATCATATCTAATACTTCGTTGAGTTTTTTTCCTGAAAGTGAACAATTAGTTTTATTGTTCAGGTAGGGCTTAACACTTTCGGAATACACAAAAATATAATTGCTTTTACTCTCAATTTGAGTTAATACATCCTTTATCGGTTCATTTAAAACCTGAACTGTAAAATCGTCATTTTTTTGATTCCAGGTCACTGTACCTGCCTGAATATCAACATGTGGAAATAAAAAAACAATAATTAATATAAAAAAATATTTATATTTTTCTGTCAAATGAAGAAAGAGTGTTTTCTTTGTCATAAAAATTTTTTTTGGTTAACGCACAATTTATTAAACTAAAAAAGATTGAATTTCCAGATAAATATCGCACGTGTTTATCTGGTTTTTGTTTTATTATATCATAGGCACTACTGTTTTTTTTTATTTACTACTGTTTTCTCTTAAAATAATTTCGCTGTTATTATTTTCAATTTCTATAGGCAATGTGAATTTGAGACACTCCAGTATATCGTCAAGATTTTCTTTCAAATCAAGTTTACCATATACCTTTTCGTTTTCAACAGCCGGCAGACATCTGATTGATACGCCAAAATAAAGTTCCAGTTTTTTTGTTATATCCAAAAGCCGGTCGCCGTTCAAATTCAGTGTCCCGTTAATCCAGCTTGTATAAGCATTAGTATCCACCTTTCGCTGTTGCGATATAGCCCCGTTTCGTATTTCAAGCAAGTCGTTCGGCGAAAGTGTAGATATTCTGTTGCTCTTGTCCTTAACCTCAACCGAACCTTCGACAAGTACTATATTTGTCTCCCGCAGGCGCTCGTAGTTTGTTATATTAAATTTTGTCCCCAACACCTTTAAATCAAATCCGTTTGCTGTAACTATAAATGGATGCGACTTATCGTGAGCAACCTCGAGATATGCTTCACCCTGTACAAATATGCTCCTGGTGGCTCCTTTGAACACACGTGGATAAACCACTCTTGTATTCGAATTTATCCACATCAATGTTCCGTCCGAAAGTTCAATACGGGTTCTTTTACCTACTGGCACAATTAATTGATTGTATTCAATTTCATCTCCGTTTTTTGCGTTTCCGGTAGTTGAATTCTTTATCGTAGTTGAATTGATAGCGATGTTTCCATTTCCGGAGTATTTGATTTTACTATCCTCATCAACCGTCAGTTGACTTTCAGAAGTGATTAATGTAACCTGATCAGGATTAATACTATCCATTTTTTCGCCAATGGCCCTTAAGTCGGCTAAAACAACACTTTCGTCAGGACGAAGAAAGTAGAATGACACCGACACAACCAGCAATATGGAAGCTGCAACCGATCCTAATCTTAAAAACAACTTCCGTTTTTTCAGCGTGGCTAATTCGGCTGCTATTTTTGCCTCTGTATTTGCTATTATCCGGGCAGAATCGATATTTTCGGGCATACACTTATCCCAAAAGAATTCCAGTTTACTTTCTTCGTGAGCTGAATTTGAATCATCTCCCGAGACAATCTTTGAATTCCTTAAATCAAAGTGATCTGCTAATTTTTTATAATTTTCTTCCGAATCCATATGCGTAATTGATTAAAATAAGAGGATAATTAAAACCTGTGATTTGTAAATACTCAAATGCATTTTATGTGATTATCCGTATTCCTATTTTAGATCTACTAACACATAAGACGCTATAAAAAAATAAATCTCCCATAATTGCATCATTTTTTTTTGAATTCCGGCTTTTGGGTAGCTGATTCAAAGTAGTTATTTGCAAACACTATAAATTGTTTCCAATCGTAAGGAGTCATATTGTGTTTACCTTCGCGATTATGAAATCCAATTTTAGGAGCAATAATTTGTTCATTAATGCCCGGCATATCTTTTGGTAAATTTGTTTCAATGCCATAGAGTGTGAAAGCAGGCTGAGCATTCAGCAGAGCCTGATACTGTCCGAGAGGATCAGCCCATAAATCTTCGGACGCATTGGCAACATATACTCCCCTTGGAGCCATGAGCGCCAGTAACTGATGTTGGTCCACGGGTAAGTTCTTTTCCTGATCGATATATTTGCTGTAATTTTTGCAAAACCAATACGGAAATGTTCGTACAATATCTTTTATGGTTTCGCCATAATTTCTTTTCGAAAGGGCAGCTCCTGATTCTCCTGAATCGTTCGAAATGGCAACAGCCACTCTTTTATCCTGTGCTCCGCACCATAGTGCAGCTTTTCCGCCACGCGAATGCCCGACAACCATTACTCTTTTAGAATCAATTGTTTTATCTTTTTCCAAATAATCCAGCACCCGGCTTGCACCCCATGCCCAGGCTCCTAAGGCTCCCATGCCATTATCCATTGTAAGCTGCTCCGGATAAAGTTCGAAAACTCCTTTTGTGAAAGTTAATTTATTATCGGGCGCTACATCCTTCACATCAAATCCTGCAATGGCATATCCGGCATCTATCACTTCTTCCACCGGGAAAAAACCATCTTTTCTGGTCCGCGTAACATCCATTGTCCGGATTCCTCTGTGATTGATAACGAGAAAAACGGGAGCTTTTCTGCGTGTTTTATTCGGAACAAACATTATTAAATGTATCGTAAGTGATTTTTGATTTTGCGAAACTGTAATGGCAACTTGCCTGAGCGTAGCTTTACCATCGAGAGCAGATTTGTTTTCGTTTTCGACCAAAAAAGTTATTTTATCAAACTCTTTGGGCATTTGACCATAGATATTATCCTCAAAAAGTTGAAGAATTTCGGGAGATCTTTTGCGTTCCCATTCAGCTACGGTTTTAATTTCAGTGCCATCCTGCATTTTCAGAATTTCGGGTAGTACAAAAGCATTAACCTTCGATTCGTCGTAGTTCTGAGCTAAAATTATTTGTACCGGAAACAAAAAGCACGTGTAAATAGCTAATTTGAGTGATTTCACTGTATTTATATTTTGATAAAAACGTTTGCAAGCGTGGCTGATATGAATTCTTGCCGAATTCGGGCTACGGAGAATGAAAATTACTCCCTTTTCGTAACATTAAGATTATTCGATATCGATTTGATTGCAAATGCAATATGATTATTAATCGTTTTTACGGATATACCTAACATATCGGCTATCTCAAGATAAGGAAGTCGTTCTATTTTTGCCAAAAAGAATACATGTTTGCATTTGGGCGGGAGTTGCTCGATGGCCTTATTAATTCGGTCAACCTCTTCCTGGCTTATTATTTCAACGTCGGGAGATTGTATCGGTTCAAAAACATACTGGTCTATTTCGTCAAAAGACACATTTTTTTTATCCGATTTTTTACGTAAATGAGAAATTGCCTTACGATAGGTAACGGTGAGCATCCACGATTTTAGGTTCTGAATCTGGTCGAGCGTTTCTCTCATTTTCCAAACCTCAAAAAAAACATCGCTAACGATTTCTTCGGCAGGTTCTTTCGATTTTACTAACCCCAGTGCATAATAGTATAAATGAGAAGAATGCTGCTCCATGAAAGTTCTGAATGCGAGCTCATTTCCAATCATTATCTGATTTATATAATTATCCACAGAATTAAACGTATAATAAAAGAATTAATCAGAATTAAGCCTGACAACCAATTGATTTTGTGATTTTCTCCTGCAATTCAGTCGTACTAAATCGAATAAACGATGACCGGAACTACAAGACACAATAAAATATCTAAGACGCAACACAAAAAAAAATGTCCTATCGAAAAAAATTTTTTTTGTAAAAAAAAACATAATCACAAAGAATAGTTTTGATAATACATTACTTTACAGCTGGTTAGCTTATCTTAAAAATGACACACAACAAAAACACCCGCATCACAGTCCTTTTTATTCTGCGTTGCGGGTGTAACTCTGAACATCCTAAAATTTAAACGGAT
>JAYRXP010000447.1:0-2290 GCA_041917395.1 Paludibacter sp. | reverse complement strand
AGATGATGCGTTTCTCATCGCCAACTGCTTTTATGGCTCAAAAGAAAGAAACAGTGGACGAGGCATACGCCGGCGATATTGTTGGTTTACCCGATACAGGAACTTTCAAAATCGGCGATACACTTACCGGTGGCGAAAGCCTTCATTTTAAAGGTATTCCGAGTTTCTCGCCCGAAATGTTTAAGTACATTGAGAATGCCGACCCAATGAAAACCAAGCAATTAGACAAAGGTATTAATCAATTGATGGACGAAGGTGTGGCTCAGTTATTCTATAACCATTACAACAACCGGAAAATTATTGGCACAGTGGGACAATTGCAGTTCGAGGTTATTCAGTATCGTTTGTTGCACGAATATGGAGCACAATGTCGCTGGGAGCCTATTTCATTGTACAAAGCCTGCTGGATTGAAAGTGATGACGCCGTTGAATTAGACAATTTCAAAAAGCGAAAGGCACAGTATATGGCCGTTGATAAAGATGGTCGCGACGTTTTTCTGGCCGATTCGGGTTATGTGCTCCAAATGGCGCAAAACGACTTCAAAAACATACGATTCCACTTCTCGTCGGAGTTTTAAAGCAAAAAAAAAGAATCCCAACAATTAGGATTCTTTTTTTTTTTTGAAATAAATGGTTTCAAATACTTTCGGTATATTTTTTAAAATTATTCAATATACACTGCCAACCGACTTCCTGCAATTCCACCGGATTCTGAGTTTCAGTCTCAAATCGTTCAGTAACCTCAACCGAATCGCCCTTATCAACCAGGTCGAACCAAACGGCACGGTTGTCATCCAACTCGTAAACCAGTTTTTCGCAAGGCTTTATTTCTGTAAACTTACCGCTGAAGTCAAATTCCATGCTGCCATCTTTAGCTGCCATAGTGTAAGCAAAAGCACCACCCTCAACCAAATTATTTACTGCTTTTGGGCAATGCCACTCATCGTTGGCAAATTTCCAACCTTTAATGTGTTCCGGATTAATCAAACAATCCCAAACCTGGTTCAACGGCTTATTCACCGTTGTTTTTATTGTTACCTGAACTGTATTTGTCATGTGTAGCTGTTTTTTATTTTAATCACATCAACAAACGACATAAAGCGCTCTATTGTTCAATACAAAATAAAAAAACGCACTGTAGCTCTACAATGCGTTCTTATATTAATTCTTAATTATTAATTATCAATTATCAATTAATTACGTGTTCATACCACCGCAAACGTTGATTACCTGTCCGCTAACATAGCTTGATAAGTCGGAAGCAAGGAACAATGTTACAGCTGCAACTTCATCCGGTTTTCCACCACGACGAAGCGGAATAAGTTCGTTCCATTTGGCACGTTGATCATCTGTCAGTGCGTGAGTCATTTCAGTTTCGATGAAGCCCGGAGCAATAGCGTTAGCACGAATTCCGCGCGAACCGAATTCTTTTGCAACAGATTTAGCCAAACCAATCATACCGGCTTTCGAAGCTGAGTAGTTAGCCTGTCCGGCATTACCCGAAACACCTACAACCGAACTCATATTAATAATACTTCCCGATTTTTGTTTCATCATTACCGGAGTACATGCGTGAATAAAATTGAATGCCGATTTTAGATTAACGTTGATAACAGCATCCCATTGACCTTCGCTCATACGCATCATTAAACCATCTTTGGTAATACCTGCATTGTTTACAAGTACATCAACACGTCCGAATTCTTTAACAATTTCATCAACTACGGTATGAGTTTCGTCAAAATTGGCAGCGTTCGATGCATAGCCTTTCGCTTTCACGCCTAACGCTTCAATCTCTTTTTGAGTGTTCAGAGCATTTTCATCGATATTCAAATCGGTAAATGCAATGTTAGCGCCTTCTGACGCAAGTTTCAAAGCAATTGCTTTTCCAATTCCACGGGCAGCTCCGGTTACAATAGCTACTTTTCCTTCTAATAGTTTCATTTTAAATCTTTTATGTGAATACTAACTTGATTTCAGACTATATATTTTCGAAAAATCGTACAAAGATAATGCTTTTTTCCATAACTCAGTTTTAAGAACTGCATAAAAAGCGCTGTTTTGTGCAAAAAAGAATCGACCCCATTCATTTCTGACTGAGGTCGATTTTATTGAGTTACGAATGTTTTAGCTGTTCATACTGAGTAAAAACTCATCGTTGTTCACCGTTCTTTCCATGCGATCTTTAATGAATTCCATCGCTTCAATCGAATTCATATCCGACAGGTATCTGCGGATTATCCACATGCGGTTAAGCGTATCCTGATCGTGTAACAAATCGTCGCGACGT
>JAYRXP010000446.1:0-2320 GCA_041917395.1 Paludibacter sp. | reverse complement strand
CAATGGTTGCACTTTCGTCGCAATACAGAGCTCCACCTTGTCCACCGGCATTAAAATCTATTTTTTTAACTCCATTTTCTTTAAAAACACAGTTTCGAACAACCAATCCGGGAGTTCTGGAATAAATTGCTCCTCCATTTTCGTCGCTTACGGTCGATTTTCCGTTCCCTTTCGTAAATGTAATTCCATCTACAACTATAGAGGTTGGATTTGTAGAAACGCATTCCAACAAACGCGTGTTCTTCGACTCGGTATTGATTCCTTTGCCTACATAGGTTTCGCCGGTGACAATTGTTTCAGCTTCGAAATCCCAAGCCTTCGAATCTTTTTTGGCATTGCGCATACCTTCGAATGAATTGCCTTTTTTTACAACTTTATATCCGCCAAAAATCGACATATCATCTTTAAGCCGAATAGCTTGTGTGAGAGAATAAATACCGGCTTCCAAATGGATTTTATCGCCATTTTCGCTGCTTTTTATTGCCTGAAAAATTGTTTTGACAGGCGTATTCCACGATGTTCCATCATTTTTATTATTACCCCTTGAGGCGGAAACATAAATATCTTTTGCAAATATGCTTAAAGCGAGTGCGAGCATAACACCCATGGTGATTTGTTTTCTCATATATTTTTACTTTTGGGTTAATAACTTATTTATCCGATGCAAATTTAGTTTATACTACACATAGCACCCGACAAAATAATACAATTTGTACGTTCAAATAATACAATCCGATTTAAATTAAGCATATTATTAAAAAAGATTCAATCTATCCGGGGTTCAAAATTGCTATTAATTTGGGTTTTGTGTATTCCTACCAATTAACCAAATTTTTTCCGACTCCGCTGGAGAACTTTGTGTAATTCGTTTTTCGGCCTGTTGCAATTCTTTTGTTTTATATGCTTTTGAAGCAGGGCGAATAAACAAAATGGAATTGGTTATGTCCTTGTCCATGTCATCGCCAACGTTAGGCCAGCTCCACGATTTGTCTTTTAATAGATATGGCAGTATAAAATCGATTGATGTTTTAATACCTCTTCCATCGGGTGTACGATAATTCCAAAGGTCATTTCCAATTACATCGCCACACGAAGCCAAGATACAAAAGGCCTTTAATCCGTATAATGAATAGTGAAACGAACGGGTGCGTTTTATCTCCCGTGGCATAATTCCATCGGCAGTAATCTGCTCGTCAATCATTCTTCTACCATTCTCAACAGCCATTTTTGCGGTAGCAAGATCGTTGTTGTATAGCGAAAAAGAGGCTAACTGTGCAAAATAATACACTTCGTGATTATTACCCGTTTTACTTTCAAGCTTTCCAAATTCACTGGTTTGCATCCAATTTATATAATCAGCAAACCATTTTTTGAGTGCATCGTTATCTTTTGTTGTCCAACTACTCGAAAGTGTTAACAGATTCACATAGTCCACCATATTCATCAGTACAACGCCATAAATAATTCCGTAACTTCTTCCAGTATAAACTCCCGGAACTCCGCTTGTGTATTTAAATGCCGGCATCATACCTGTTTCAGCATCCAAAAACCACACTCTGAGAATCTCAGCAGCTTTTTTCGCATATTTTTCATCTTCAGAAAAAAACCATGCAGTAGTTAGCGCAATGACATTGTATACTGTGGTGTTATATCTTTTTAAATCGTAATTATCTCCATCGGCTTCTTTATTTAGATAGCCATCTTTCATAATGTAAGGCATCCCGTCTTTTGCATCAGGGTTAGGCCAAGCATAAGCCGATATTGTATAGTAATCGCGATTGTCTCCCGATGGCGGAAGTACTCCATCAGTTACTTTCAAAGGCTCTTTTTTTAATATTCCATCTGCAATAGAAATTAGTTTTTTGTAAGCCACCATAACTTCCGGTTTACCGGCTTTTATGTCCTGTTTGTTTTTTAGTAAATCGTCGTAATTAAGACTTACCAGCACAGGTCTTTTTTCTGATTTTTTACACTGATTATCGGCAAAGCAACTGTTTGTTTTTTGCACAAAAGCAGTGCAAACCAAAAACACAATTAAGATTGTTTTTTTCATTACATTTTTTATTTACAGCCTGATTTTGTTGAGTTTCGTCCCAAAAGCCATATCTTTTCTGATTCGTTGGAAGAAATGGATGTGATATATTTCTCAGCCTTTTGCAGTTCTTTTGTTTTATAAGCTTTTGCCGCAGGACGAATAAACACTATTGCATTCGTACGGGTATCGTCATCATCGTCCGATATGTTAGGCAATGTCCACTCTTTTTCCCTGACTATATAGGGTAAAATAAAGTCGATAGCCGTTTTTATTCCTCTCCCATCT
>JAYRXP010000445.1:0-1885 GCA_041917395.1 Paludibacter sp. | reverse complement strand
TTTTTGGTAGTGAACTTACAATTGCCGAACTGGCTAAAGCTAAGATTTTGATGGCTATACTTGTTGTGAATATGGCCATTACATTTCCATCTATTGTTTTCAATTCGTATGTTGGTGCTATCGAAAATTTTGTTTTCCAGAAAATACTGCTGATTGTAAAAACCATTGCAAATCCGCTTGTTATACTTCCTGTATTGCTTGCCGGATACGGATCGGTTGGCTTGGTGGTGGCTACTACAGTACTTAATCTGGCAATAGAACTGACAAATATAGTGTTCTGCTTCAGGAAAGGAAAAATTCGTTTCAAATTTACTAAGTTTGAACCTGGTTTGTTGCGTGAGTTATTTATTTTTTCATCGTTTATTTTTCTAAATCTCGTTGTAAATCAGATTAACTGGAACGTCGACAGATTTATTATCGGACGAATTCGCGGAACTGTCGAAGTTGCTGTTTATAGTATTGCTGCACAGCTGAATACCTACTACTTATCACTATCAACAGCCATGTCGGGCGTTTATATACCGCGAGTTAACGAAATGATAGCGCGCAAATGCAGCAATTGGGAACTTAGCGAACTTTTTGCCCGCCTTGGCCGTCTCCAGTTTATTGTTTTATCGTTGATTGTAGGATTGCTTCTGTTTTTTGGGTTGTCGTTTATTCAGCTTTGGGCAGGCATGGACTACAGTCGGTCTTATTACATGGCTTTATTGCTTATAATACCGGTAACCATTCCCCTGATTCAGAATTTAGGAATCGAAATTCAAAGGGCGAAAAATATGCACAAATTCCGCTCGTGGGTTTATTTTTTCATTGCATTGGGCAATATTGCCATTTCGATTCCGTTGGTGAAAATTTATGGAGGTGCGGGAGCTGCCATGGGAACCTCTATTGCTTTGATAGTGGGTAATGTGTTGGTGATGAATTGGTATTATCACAAGAAAGTTGGTCTCGATATCATTTATTTTTCGAAGCAAATAGGCAGAATTCTACCATCATTGTTACTTCCGGCCATTGCCGGATATCTGATAATGAGCTATGTCGATTTGATGAAAATTGGTAACTTTATCGGATTTGCTTCTTTATTCATAATTGTTTTTGGCGTTTCAGTTTGGTTTTTAGCCATGAATAAATACGAGAAAGAATTGATTTTAAAACCAATTCAAAAATTAAGAAATAAACTCAGCCGCTAATATGAAGAAAATTATTTTGATTTGTTTTTTACTATCTCTTTTGAATGTTGCTCATGCATCAAGGAAAGTTTTCTTGATTCACGGATATGGTGGAGTTGGAATTGAAATGGAAAAGATACGAATGTCAATTGAGAAGTAGGGTGTTGATAATGAGATATTTGTTTATAAGAGTTTGGTTCTTGATGTCGATTCGGTTGCTGATATTCTGATTCAGAAGGTTTTAGAACAAAAAATTGATACTGTTTTGTTTGTTACACATTCGATGGGCGCTTTAGTGGTACGCTCCATGTACGAAAAACTGGATACTGTCCGGGGATTTCCGTTTGTTCACCGTATAGTAATGATAGCACCACCAAATAACGGATCGCCGGTGGCTGATTTCTTCGCTCAGTTTAAGTTTATTAAATTTATTGTTGGACCAAATATAAATAATCTGACAACCAATAAATTAACCGGAGCATCACGGTTTCCGATACCAACCTGCGAAGTTGGATTAATTGCCGGAAGTTATGGCGGTAAAAGAGGATTTAATATGTTTATTAACGCCGACAATGATGGCGTACTAATACCGGAAAATACAAAAATGGGAATCGAAAAAGATGTGGTTTTTGTAAAATCATGGCATGTAGGGCTTTTATTCAACAAAAAAGTAATTAAATATGTAAATAGTTTTCTTTTTAACGGAAGCTTTGAAT
>JAYRXP010000444.1:0-1575 GCA_041917395.1 Paludibacter sp. | reverse complement strand
GAGAAGGAGGATTTCTTAAAAGCCTACCTTGATAGCTTGAAAGCAAAGTTAGAGAATCTTAACTCGCTCAATGACAAACTGGGTGCTTTGCTTATTTTGACCGCTGTAACTTATTTTCTTATAAGAAATTCATTTATTTCAAGCGTAGATATTGGGCCAATAGAACTAAGTAATTTTGATATTGGTCTAATTGCAATTCCTTTGATATTTTCATTTCTGTTACTGTATTACGCCATTTTAAATGCTCATCGCTCTGAAGTTTATAGATCAAGCAAGATCATTGCATATTTTCTTTTAAAGAAGGAAATCATGAGCCCTGATCTAGAAATCCACACACCCTTCTTAGTTAGATTGTTTCTACCATTTTCAATGTGGGAGGATATGATGAGAATGAATAAGCATGGAACGAATGGCTGTATTCCAGCGCTGATGTCAATTCCACTGTTAGGTATAGTAATTCTGCCTTTTTGGTTTCAATACTACTCAGTCATGCATGTAATCACTCATCATTGGGATGATGGATTTTATGTACAGGTCTCAATTGTTTTGACTATTTGGATAATACTTTATACAATATTTTTTTATTACAAATTGTTCAAGATTAATAGCTCAAGAAAATCTTAGGCTAAGTCTCTCACGCTGTCAGGTTTTCCGACCGGAGAGTCCTAAAAAAAATTCTTAACTTGAGGTCTGAAACTTGACGATATGAAAACAAAGGAAGCCTTTCATCAACTGATTGATAAAATCGAAAACGAAAAGGCCTTAAGGGGTTACTTTGAACTTATCCAACGATTGAATGACAATCAAACAGGGAAGCTTTGGGATTCTCTTAATTCTGAGGAAAAAAGCGAATTACTAGTTTCTTATGAGGAGAGTTTTGATCCAAAAGAATTAGTAAGCCACGAAGAGGTTAAGCAACAGCATGGCAAATGGCTAGAAAAATAGTTTGGACTAAACGAGCCAATTTCAAGTTCAACAAAATTATTGATTATCTGGAGGCAGAATGGGGTCATAACACCACTCAAAATTTCGTTAAGAGAACATACGACATCATTAATTTGCTATCTGACCAGCCTGAGTTAGGAACCTTGGAACATCAGGAAAAATTGATTCGCGGTTTTTTGTTAACCAAACACAATCGACTTTTTTATAGAGTGACTGACAAAGAAATAATTCTGTTGAATTTCTTTGATACGAGATCGGGCTCTAAAAGAAAGCGTTTCTGATGTGGGTAAGTTCTAAAAGCTTCCAACTTGCCTAAAGTAATCCCGTGGGCAACGTTGCTGATTTTTCAGAAGTCGTTTCAAAATAGTATGCAACATTACCATTGATTTCCTGCTCGGTCGGGCGGTTATGATCTAAGATCAATGCATTAACTTCATTGCCTTGCAGGTATTCAATACGAAAGGTATAGGTATTGCTTTCCAGTTTTCGTTGGATTGATTTCTCACGCTTGCCCCAGCTTTCCTTAATTTTCCGCACCTATGCCTCACTCATTCCGCTTAGTTTTATTGACTCGCCAACCACGCTCCATTCCTCATTGCTTCCTTGTGCCGGTGTAAGGGTAAGTTGATT
>JAYRXP010000443.1:0-1715 GCA_041917395.1 Paludibacter sp. | reverse complement strand
CCGGTTGCAGGGTTTGCAGGATTACATCGGTTGTAAACTCAAAATCCAAACCATTGATGGAAAAATAATGTATAACTCAATTGTAAATAGCCATATAATAAGTTTGCCCGGATTTCATAAATCAATATGTATTCTCAGTATCGAATCAAATACTACGCAATTCAATCAAAAAATAATAATCAGATAAAATTACAAACTTTTAAATTTAACGAAAAAATGAAAAAACTACTACTTCTACTCTCAGTTGTCGCCACAATTACGGCACAGGCAACCGTTTTTTATGTAAATCCGAGCCATCCGTCGGCCAACGATACCAACTGGGGTGATACGCCTGAAAATCCATGGTTGACGCTTAAAATTTCAAGTTGGAACGAAAACGACACCATTATGGTGGCAAATGGCATTTACACACTTACCGAAAAAGGGTATGTAAACAAAAAAGTAACGGTCATTGGTCAATCAAAAAGTGGAGTAATTATTCAGGGAGAAGATGATATGTCGTTTAACTTTAACATGACAACCTGCCGTTTTTTCTCTGTCGGAACAGCTGTTGAAGCTACGTTCAAAAATTTGACTCTTAAAAATTTGCTTTACGATTGGCATAACGGAGAGCAAGATGCCACAGCTACTTATGGAGGCGTTTTTGAAATAACTTCAACATCAATTTTAAATTTAAAAAACGTTGATATTAAAAACATCAAAATTTATGGAAATGGTGGCAATGCGTGGGGAGCTGCTATTATGAACCGCGGTACGGTTAATGCCGATAGCTGTGCTTTCGAAAATTGTTATGCTACGCAGGGAGGAGCTATGTATGTTAGTTCAGGCGCTGTTGCAAATCTGACTAATTGTAAATTTGTAGGCAATGGAAATCCTCAGATTTCCGATTATGACACATACCGTTTCGGTGGAGCTATTTGTTTAACGGGTTCAGCCACTTTCAATGCGGATAAATGTTATTTCGACAATAATTTTACCGAAAAAAACGGAAATGGAGGAGCTATTATGATTCGATACGAAGGTGATAAAACTACTACGCTTACTGTGACTAATTCTACTTTTAACAACAACAGATCAGCTTATGCCGGTAGTGTATTGTATTGCGGAGCAAATACCACAGCTACTGCTGCTACCGAACTGAATATCACCTTCAAAAACTGTGTTTTTTATAAAAATGTTGGGAATTTAATTACTCAGCAATACAACAATACAATAAGTTTGCCTGCTAAAGCCAATTATGTTGGCACCGGACGTTTTATTTTTGTAAACAATTCATTGTTTGGAAATTATAATTCAGCCATTACAAATACGCGCAGTGTAAGCTTGGGTGATACCCGAATGAAATACTACATAATCAATAACCTGATGAATGACAACGAAACCGAAGCTGGAGTTCCACAGGCCGGTACTTATGGAATGGTTTTAGAAGGAACGTATAATGTTGCTCCAACTAATATTACTACAATGGTGGTACTCGGAAACGTATTAAATGCAACCGGTGGTGCGTTTAGTGCTATCAATTTCCCTGATCTTGATGCCACACTACATCCCGAATCGAAAAATAGTACTGGACAAAGACTTATCCGGACGCAACAGCAAATAAGCTTGAAAATATCAACAAACGGCGTAGGTCCATATTTAGATTTTACGTCTTCGAACGACAGTGTTTCGGTGGCTTTGAACCATGGATACAATGAATTTATGCTCGATGATGT
>JAYRXP010000442.1:0-1865 GCA_041917395.1 Paludibacter sp. | reverse complement strand
GGCACATTCGGATTGTATACAGCACCTTCGGGTTTGTTTTTCCGATACGAAAACCCGGGCTTCCAGCGGTTCGGATTTAATCGCGGGTTAATATCGATAGCCAATCCGCGGGCATGTTTTGAATAACCGGCATTTCTGTAACAAAAACTGTAAGTATTATTATCATTCATCGAAGCCTCATCATTCCAACCGTAACGCACTACGGGTATCACCTTTTCAACCGGAAACCGGGACTGAAATATATCCCTGAAAATTTCGCGTAAATCACTAACGATCAATTTATTGGTAAGCAACTGACCCTGATGAATTTTTCCGTCCATCGAATAATAATGAACCGTAATAAGTTCCAGTTGATCAATAACAGATTTCGGGGCTTTTGTTCCTTCAATTGCCTGTTCGAAAGTGTAATTGCAATCAATTAAAACACTCTCTTTTTTAGCTTTTTGCGTATATTCCTGATTATGATCTTCTTTCCTGTTGACACATGAAAAAAGCAGAAAAAGAACTGCGAAAAAAAATAAATATTTGAAAAAGCTCATTTAGTATGGTATCCGTATTACAAAACACCTTTGGTTGAAGGTAATTCGTATTGATAAATATCGCGTTTAACGGCCATTTTAATTGCTTTGGCCAACGCCTTAAATATGCCTTCAAGTTTGTGGTGCTCATTATCACCCTCAGCTTTGATATTCAGATTCATACGGGCAGCATCGCTGAGTGATTTAAAGAAATGAAGAATCATTTCGGTAGGCATGTCACCAATATATTCGCGTTTAAATTCCGCATCGAATACCAACCAGGGGCGTCCGCCGAAATCGAGAGCCACAGAGCACAAACAATCGTCCATTGGCAGACAGAAACCATAACGCTCAACACCACGCTTATTCCCAAGGGCTTTGTTTAGCGCTTCGCCAAGTGCCAGCGCCGTATCTTCGATGGTGTGATGCTCATCGACCTCCAAATCGCCTTTTACAACTATTTTCAGGTCGCTACCCGAGTGTCGTCCAATTTGCTCCAACATATGATCGAAAAACTTTAATCCTGTGTCAATATGGCATCTTCCTGAACCATCAAGATCTATAACGACCTCAATATCTGTCTCTTTGGTTGTACGTTTTACAGTTGCCAGTCTTTCACCTGCAAATAAAAACTCGGCAATACGATTCCAATCCGTAGTTTGTAAGGCACAATAATCGCTTAAATTGTTTTCAGCCAACGCATTTGCATCGTCGCTTATAAAAATGGCTTTACAACCCAGGTTTTTAGCCAGTTGTACATCGGATAAGCGATCGCCAATAACAAACGAACCTTCCAAATCATATTTATCATTGAAATATTCGGTAAGCATGCCCGTTCCGGGCTTACGGGTTGGTAAATTCTCTTCCGGGAAGGATTTGTCAATAAATATTTTATCGAACTCAATGCCCTCGCCTTTCAAAATCTGCAACAGTTTATGCTGAACAGCATCAAAATTTGCTTGCGGATACACGTCAGTGCCCAATCCATCCTGATTGGTTACCATGGCCCATTCGAAATCAAGTTTGGTGCGAATAAAATATAAATTTCGCAACACTGCCGGCAAAAATTCCAGTTGTTCCACTTTGTCGACCTGAAAAGTTACGGGCGGCTCTGCAATAATAGTACCGTCTCTGTCGATAAACAAGGCTTTTTTCTTTACGTCAGTCATTTTTTCGGAATAAATTTGAATAGAACTGCAAAAGTACGTCAATTTTATGTGAAATAAAAATTGAATTTTCAGTACCATTTAGAAACCCAAAATATATGCAATAATTTTAACGGCAACACTGTAATATATGAATAAAAAACAGTACTTTTGCAGTCTGAAAAATAGGCCTGTGGCATTT
>JAYRXP010000441.1:0-3215 GCA_041917395.1 Paludibacter sp. | reverse complement strand
GAGGAAGACAAATCAACATACAACCAAAAACTCAGCTCAACGGAGAAGTTATTCCAAAGCTATAAAAGAACTTACTTACGATCCCACCGTAGACGACTCGTTAGATTTTGCTTCATCAGATGACCCGACAGACAAATCAAGAATTGAAGACGTTCCACCTCCAAGACCTGTATCATTAGGTGACAGACTGATTGAAATACGAGACAAGTATGGGCTGACCATTATTGGTTCAATAGTTCTGGTTGTTGCTTCATATTTTGTATTTGATTTTAATCATGACATGACAGAGGTAAAAACTAAACAAGAAGGAGTAGAAGACGATGTAAAAGAAATAAAATCTGACATTGAAAAAGTCAATGACAAAAATCAAGAACAGGACCTGAAATTGAAAGAGCAAGAAGTTAAGATTCATTTTTTGGAACAGACAAAGAAGAAGTGAAACCTGCCGCTAACAAAATGTTTATGCAATGCGGGGGTTTGGTGTTAAGTTAAAGTTTATGTTTCACAATGTAGTTCGGTCACGGGGGACAGTTCGGAGCAGGTCGGGCTTAACATTCCGCTACGCTTCATTTTTAAGCCCTCCTATTCCCCGCACTGCATAAACACAGACGTTGTGGGCAATATTTACAACAAAATAAATTCCCATATTGATCATGTACGATGAAGACAAATTTACCGTAACAATCACGTAAGAATTTGTTAAGGTTAAACGTCCTGACCAAAAAGAAGAAATTGTTCACTGGAATGAAATCGAGGAAATAAGAATAATCAATACAGACTCCAAACTATTAGCGCGAGGCATTTGGTTGGTTTTGTTGGGCCCAGGTAGTCAATGCCTCATCCCACAGAATTCAGAAAGCTTCAATATGCTTATAGATATCGTATCCAAATTCGATGGCTTTTATCTACCAAACTTAGCAAAGGTCGCTTCCTCAAGGAGGGCAGAAGAATTCTTGCTTTGGCAGAGATTCCCTCGAGACGACAGATAATGGAATCCTGGTTCGACAAGATTCCCCAGGGTAATACGGACCACAACACCAGCTATTTGCAATTGCGGGTCTTCGCAGTAAATTGATGGGAAGATTTAAAAAGCAGTCTCGGTTCATCGAACTTTCGCAGCTGGTCGGGCTTGCCAGTCCCGATAGTTGTCGGGACGGCGCCTTTAGCAAGCCCTCCCGGAACCCGCAACTGCAAATAGCACTCCGTTGTGTGCAACCTTTAACCCGATTATGCATTTACGAGAAGTCATATTGAACTGCCAACAATACGTAGACACTGACGATTTGATATACATGGTATTCGCAAAAAAGATTAAGAACAAATTTGAACCACACAGTGAAGCGAGAGTACTAGATTTGACTCCGGACGAAATAGAGATGGACCTAACTGACATTAGGGACTCCAAGTGTCCAGGTTATGATTACTTCTTAGAAATGAACATTATTCAGGATTTTTTTGACGACGCAAAAAACACGGAAGAATTCAAATCAGATGACGACAAAGTAAAAAGGATAATTTACCACGCGGAATTTGATGCGTGAGTTCACAACACGGCAGCACATAACACAAGCCATAAGTCATGGCGGCACCTTAATGATTAAGTTTTGTATTTCAGTGTGCCGCTACGACTTAGCCCTAGACGCTGTGAGCAATTATGCAGGAAAGAAAGGCTAATCCTACAAGATGACGGCCAAAGAAAAACAGAAGCAGATAATTAAGACATACCTGAAACCGGCACTTAAGCAGTTTAGGTATCATACTTCAGGACAAACTTGGTGGAAGGACAAAGGAGATTTTTTTACATTAATCAATCTTCAAAACTTTTCATGGAACGGTAAAGACAGCGTTGACTTTTGTTTTAATATTGGAATTGCTGTTAAGGCGACAATGACGGACAAGACGAAGAAAGAACCGACTGTGCATGATTTGAATGTTTATTTACGAGAAGGTTTTTACTTACCCGACAATAGACAAGAGCACAAATACAAAAACAAAACGGGGTATACGCTGACAGACAAGATGGACGTAGATGATTTCAAAAATGAAATGAAGTCGGACTTTGAAAATTACATAATACCGTTCTTGGACAGGTTAAATTCGTTACAGGACTGCTTAGACAACTTTGGACAAATTGAATTCTGGGGACAGAATTTAAGAAAGGTAATTCAAGAGAACAATTTAAGTGTGGTGTAGCATGCCAGCCCACAACAGCAGCTATTTGCAATGGCTGGGTGACGTGTAAGTATAAAGTTTTATCTTCGCTATTACGTTTGGTTACGGTGGACAAATACATTTTCAAAAGCCAGCCACTGCAAATAGTCAATCGTTGGCACAAGCACCTTGGACAGTTGACGGACAATGAACAGAGAAATACCAAAGGAACTCATTAAGTTTCTGAAACCCTACGACAAGAAAGTTGCAGAGACAGCTTTGCTGCTTCGTGACTTTGTTATCAGACAACACCCGGACTGTAACGAATTAATTTACGATAACTATAACGCAGTTGCAATTGGTTACTCGACTACTGACAGACAAAAGGAATTGTATTGTCATGTTGCTGTTTACACTAAATATGTGAACATAGGTTTTAACAAGGGGACTCAGTTGGACGACCCAAAAGGTTTACTAAAGGGGACAGGGAATTCTATTAGACATATCACGGTCGACAATTTTGCTGAATTTCCTGAAAAGTATGTACGGGGGCTTTTAAAACAAGCTCACAAACTAGCTATCGACTCATTGGAGAACAACGAACAAAAGATAAAAGGAAAGTCGATTATAAAATCAGTTTCTGCGACAAAGAAGAGACCGAGTTAAAGTTCACGCTGCCAACATTGCTCTTCTGCAAGCTGCGGGGAAAGTGCAAGTATGAAGTTTAGCTTTATATTTGGTTTCAGCAACTGGGACAGGACGCGGCTTCGTAATCCGCAAGCGTCAAAAGCACAGGTCGCTGGCCGCAATGGCATCCAATAAGTAATAATGTCGAGAATCAAATGCGTTTTGCTCCTGCCTGGCGAAGACTGGTTGCCTATTTGATTGATGTATTTCTTACGGGCGTAATTTCCAGTACTCTTCACCTCCTATTTCCGATCCCCACTCAGCTTATGGGGTGGACAGTGTTCTTGACATTTATGGTATACAACATCGCAATGGACTATTGGCGCCAAGCCACCATTGGAAAGATGATTATGAAAATAATGGTGGTAACCCTAAAT
>JAYRXP010000440.1:0-2644 GCA_041917395.1 Paludibacter sp. | reverse complement strand
TATTACCATTGTCGGTTGATTTACAAACAGGAAGTCCGGCTCCGGGAGATATATAATACAATACCCCATTAGCTTCAAACACTCTTCCCTGCAAACCTATTGTTTGTTCGGCACGCTTCGTCCATGTTTTTCCGGCATCATCCGAAGTCATTAAAACCTGATAATCTGATTCTTCGTTGTCTTTTTTTCGTGCTTCCGTATAGGATATAACCAAACGTCCTGACGATAAACGTAAAATACTTGGCGAATACAATGGCATATTTTTGGAATCGGAAGAATATGCTACTTGTACATAGTCCTGTGCTAATGGACGGATAGGTCCCTGAGCATTTACAGCAAGCATACAGCTAAACAAAATAGCCAGTGATAGCATTGAAATTTTAATCCGTTTTATCATAACTTTATTTTTATAACTATTTTTTTTACGGTCGATTGGTTGTCAACTTTAATACAGGGACGATGAATATCGTCCGGAAAAAAGATAAAGTACTTCTCGGGCGAAGCCAATAGCATTTTTCCGCCATCATAACAGTAAAAAGCAATATCTTTTTTTGCATCGTAGGCCGAAACTACCGGAATCAACAAATTGTTGGTCAGACCGATAAATTCTTGTCCTGAGATAATGTATTGTAGATCAATATACTCCTTATGACTTTCAAACAAAGCATCTTCGGGCTTTTTTGTAGTGTATTCGCTAACTGCAATGTAAACGTCGCTACTTAAATCAGTTCTACCTAATGGTAATGCTGATAAGTCATTTTTTTGTAAAAAATCGAATGCAATATTCCAGCGTCCCGGAAATTGTTTGTAATGATCCGATACTTTTTTGAAATTTACAGAAGAATCGGGCATTGCTTTGAACCCGCTCCGAATATTATTCTCTGTTACAGTAATCATTTTTTCTTGTTTTAATGGTAATGTTGCAGATAAATGCAGGACTGCCATAAATAAAATCAGCGTCAAACTTATCTTTTTCATCCTGTTTTATTCAACTTTAGTTACTTTGCCATCTATCCAGAGGACTTTACTGCCCGCTTTGTTTGATTTTCCAAAACCAAAAGCCCGCTTTGACCTTTCGACCGAAACGCCACCCCATGCATACAAGCGGAATGTAATGGTTGTTTTGGATTTTACATTTTGCAACTCCGGATAAGTCGAAAGATCGATTGCCGGTTGTTTAACACCGTTGTTATTCAGATCGGTTATGGTAACATCTTCTTCACCAATTTCTTTAAATTTTCGTCCGTCGAGGCTATACATCCAGCGATAGGTGCAAGCCGATTCTTCCTGACGGCGCAAAATGGCATTTAGTTTTGTCAACGACACACTGTAACCATCTTTAGCTTTAACAGTAAACTGATAATATGCTCCGGATTTACGTGCATCTGCTTTGGTGGCATCCATCGGAAAACTACCACTGAAACCGCGTGCATTACCGGGTCCGGCTACTGCGTTTGCTCCCCGTGTAAGTTCTGAATCTTCCAAACCAGCATCGACTGTAGTTGCTTTGACAGATGCTTCACGTCCTGTAAGTTCCTGTGGTAATGAAAATTGCCACGATAAAATTTGTGCAAAACCTGTTGCACTAAAGGCGAATAAAGCCGAAGCTAAAAAAGCCGTTTTAAAAATTGAGTTTTTCATGTTTAACTGATAATTATTAATTGGTGAATTTAAAACTTTTTGTATACGAACTACTATTTGTTGTGAAAATGTAAACACCTTTGTTAAGCATACAGGGGAGATAAAAAACATTCGTTCCCGCCAGTAAATTATTTTTTTGGGTATAGAATAATTTTCCCATTGTATCTCTTATTTCGAAGGTGGCATACTCCGGATTGCCGGCATTTTCATAAATAACTTTTAATCCTGAATTTTCCGAGTAATGTACAGAAATTCCGTTTTTAGCTGTTGTAAAATGGCTGACTGATGTTAGATGAGAGGTAGAACCACTCACTTTCAGAGCTGGTCCGGTAGCAAGTTTTGACTGGCCGAACCCGAAATGCTTTTGGGTTGTCGTTGTTTCCGTTCCTCCCCATGCATATAGTCTGAAAGTCACGGTTTTATTTTCAGGGATATTTTGTAAATCCTGATAATCATTCAGATACAAAGTTGGTTGAATATATCCTGCATTTACGGCAAATTCATTTAATGTGCCATCTGAATTTCCGATTTCGGTAAAGTCAACCCCATTCAGGCTATACATCCACCGATAAATATATGCTGAAAATTCCTGTCTGCGCAAACGTGTATCCAAAGCAAATAAGGACATCAGATAACCCGGTTTGGCTTTCATCCTGAATTCAAAATAACAGTTTCCGGAAAGTGCACTTTGTTTGCTAACCGAAGGGGTAAAATTAGCAATAAAACCTCCTGTATGACCCGAAGAGGTAGTTGTCGCACCTGAACCACGGGTTAATATTGATTCAACAACTGTAGAATCTGTAGTGGTTGATGTGTAACTTTCTTCCTTTCCTGTCGAAATTATTCCGTTATCAATATAAAATTGCCATGCATTCAGGATTTTTTCTTCTTTTTGAATATTTGCATTTACCGAAAGACAATCTGCTCCTGTGTACCGTCCGAATGCAAGTCCGCCTGTAGCTGAACCTGCTCCCCAGGCATACAACCGGAATGTGATTGTTTT
>JAYRXP010000439.1:0-7749 GCA_041917395.1 Paludibacter sp. | reverse complement strand
TTAGTAAATTATTTCTTTTAGAAAAAAAAATGTATTTTTGCACATTACTCAATTCTAAAGTGTTGTATTTAATTCATTTATATATACATACAAATTCTTAAAAACATAATTAACTTTCATTATATGAAGAAGCTATATTTTATAATCGCTTTGTTTGCAGTAGGATTAATGGTATTTACGATTACTGCACAGAAAACAGAACAAACTCCCGTATCGAAGTTTAAACCAGGTTGGTTCGTTGGTGCTAATGGAGGTATAAACTGGTACCTGGCCGAAGGAAATGATTTTTTGTTCGAAAAAACAAACAAGTTGGTGTTTTTGAAAAATATAGGCCTTCAGGGAGCATTAACCGGAGGATATAGTTTTACGCCGGTTTATTCGTTGAGAGGTGGATTGGAGTTTGATAAATATAATTATGCTACAAAATCAACTTTAGGAGTTGAATCAACAAGACCTTTGATCGGACAAAAGTTGAATCTTGATTTGTTGGTGAATCTTACAAATCTGAAAAAAGGGTACGATTCTGAACGCAGATTTACTCTTTCTGCATTTGGAGGATTAGGTGCCGGTTATTATTCGAAGAATGTTGCAGCTTCAAAAGTAGGTATTGCCGTAAGAGCAGGTCTTCAGGGCGATTATAATTTAACCCGCCAGTTAGCACTAAATTTAATTCTCGATGGTAATATTTTAAGCGATAATTCGAACGATGCCATTGCTGCGCTACCAATTGATCTCTCAGGAGGTGTTTTAGCCGGATTGACTTATCGTTTCCCGGAGAAAACCAAACCTGGTGTGGTTGCTGCTGACTTTGAGCCTGTTCCGGAAGTTAAACCGGTTCCAAAGCCTGTTGAGCCGGAAGTAGTGGTTCCACAAGTTCCTGTACAGCCGGAAAAACCTCAGGTTGCAGTTGTTGATACTCCAAAGAAAGTTGTTGTTGAAGAAAAGCCTGTTGTTAAGCCAGAGGTTAAACCGGAACCTGTTGCGGTTGTTCCCAGTACAAAAGAAAATATCTTCTTTAAATTTAACAGTCGCATAGTTGAAACTGCAAGTCAGGAAGAGAATCTGTCACGTTTGGCCGAATATCTAAAGAAGAATCCACAGGCAAAAGTTGTTGTTAGCGGTTATGCTGATAATGCAAGCGGTACAGATGTTATAAATGATGAAGTATCGAAACAGCGTGCGGTTAATGTGGCCAATACATTGATTAATAAATATGGTGTTGATGCCAGCAGGTTGATGGTGAAATGGTACGGAAGCAAGGTACAACCATTTACAGAAACATGGAAGAACCGTGTAGTAATACTTAATACAGCCGAAGGCGATCAATTGAAGAATTTTAATAGCTTTACTGATGGTATTTCTGCTATTGTAAATGAGGCTGCAACTAAAGTTGAAATTAACTTTGCAGTGGAAAATGCGAAAATTGTAAATGAAGAGCAACGTATGGCATTTAATCGTATTGTAAATTACCTGAAAGCAAACCCAACAGCGAAGGTTGCTGTTAAGGGTTATGCAAGTAATTCGAGCGGTACAGTGGAGTACAATGATGAAATCTCTAAGAAGCGTGCTACAACAGTTGCAAATATGTTAATCAAAGAGTACGGAATTGATTATAGCAGAATTAAGGTTAGTTGGTATGGTGGACGTGTTCAACCTTACAGAGTATCTGTAATGAATCAATTGGTTACTGTCAATGCAGAATAAAATTGTGAGTTCAATTTATATGAAAAAAGCTGTCCGAACGGACAGCTTTTTTTGTTGTTAAACTAAATTTATTTGACAGGTAACTGTATAAAAGGATTGCGGGATTAATTAAACCATTAGCTTAATTAATCCCGCAATTTTTAAAACTAAATGTGATAGTTTAATTAGTCAGAGCTGATTCTTGTTTTACCAGTTTTGCTTTTATTTCCGAAGTTTCTTTATTTAGTTCCATCAAAATAGTATCTCCTTCAGCTAATTCGCCTGCAAGAACAATGTCGGCAAGTTCATCTTCCAGATAGCGTTGGATCGCACGTTTGAGCGGTCGTGCACCAAACTGAACATCATACCCTTTTTCAGCAATAAAGTCTTTAGCTTCATCAGTTAATTCCAGATTGTAGCCCAATGAAATAACTCTTCCAAACAAACCCTTTAATTCCAGATCAATAATTGAGCGAATGGCTTCTTTGTTTAACTGATCAAACATAATAATGTCGTCGACACGGTTAAGAAACTCCGGCGCAAAGGTTCGGTTAAGCGCTTTCTGAATTACTCCGCGCGAAAAATCAGAGTCAATGGCAATATCTGTTGGCGTGTTGAACCCGACACCTTTACCAAAATCCTTCAACTGACGCGTTCCGACATTCGAAGTCATTATGATAATAGTGTTTTTAAAATCGATACGCCGTCCCAGACTATCAGTTAGCCTGCCTTCATCCATCATTTGTAGCAACAGGTTGAAAACATCCGGATGCGCCTTTTCTATTTCGTCGAGCAAAATAATGGAGTAGGGTTTACGTCTTACCTTTTCGGTAAGCTGACCTCCTTCTTCGTAGCCTACGTATCCCGGAGGAGCTCCGATAAGGCGCGAAACACTGAATTTTTCCATGTATTCACTCATGTCAACACGAATAAGAGCGTCGCTGCTATCAAACATGAACTCGGCCAGAATTTTGGCAAGGTGAGTTTTACCAACACCTGTTGGACCGATAAAAATAAACGATCCAATCGGCTTATTCGGATCTTTCAATCCGATTCGATTACGTTGAATGGCTTTAACAATTTTATTCACAGCTTCGTCCTGGCCAATTACTTTTCCTGTTAGAGCTTCTTTCATTTGACGAAGTTTGAGTCCTTCGGCTTGTGCAATGCGCTGTACAGGAATACCCGACATCATGGCTACAACTTCTGCAACTTGCTCTTCGTCAACAGTTTCAGGATGTTTTTGAGCATCTTGTTCCCAACGTTTAATTGCATCATCAAGCATGTATTGCGTTTGTTTTTCCTGATCGCGAATTGGGCCGGCAAGCTCGTAGCGTTGTTCCGAAAGGACTCTCATTTTTTCTTTTTTGAGTTCTTCAATTTTCTTTTCCAGTTCTTCAATTTCTGTAGGAACTGAAACTGTGCCGATATGAACACGCGATCCTGCTTCGTCCAACGCATCGATTGCCTTGTCAGGGAAACATCTGTCGGTAATATAGCGGTCGGTAAGACGTACACATGCTTTTATGGCTTCGGGCGTATATCTTACATTGTGATGATACTCGTATCTGTCCTGAATATTTTCAAGGATCTGAAGCGTTTCTTCGGCCGTAGTAGGGTCAACCATCACCTTCTGAAAACGGCGTTCGAGAGCTCCATCTTTTTCGATACTTTGTCGGTATTCGTCGAGTGTTGTGGCTCCAACACACTGAATCTCGCCACGCGCTAAAGCCGGTTTAAGCATATTGGCTGCATCGAGTGAGCCGGGAGCTCCACCTGCTCCAACTATTGTGTGAATCTCATCGATGAACAGAATAACATCGGTGTTTTTTTGTAATTCGTTGAGAATGGCTTTAATACGTTCCTCAAATTGACCCCGGTATTTTGTTCCGGCAACAATTGATGCCATATCGAGCGATACAACACGCTTGTCGAACAGTACCCGTGATACACGGCGTTGAATTATACGTAAAGCAAGACCTTCAACAATAGCAGATTTACCTACACCGGGATCACCAATCAACACGGGATTGTTTTTCTTACGCCGGCTAAGTATCTGAGCAAGTCGTTCTATTTCTTTTTCGCGACCAACAATAGGATCGAGCCGGTTTTCTTTAGCTGCCTTTGTTATGTCCACACCGAAAGTATCTAAAGCAGGCGTGTCCGACTGTTTGTTTGTGGTTGCCCCTGCCTGTGCTTTTTGTTTCCGTCTCGGATCGTCATCTTCCTCTTCATCGTCCTGAAAAGCGGCATCCTGAACTGGCAGATTATTTGATTGGGACAATAATGACTTAACTTTTTCGTATGTCACATGTTCGTCGTTTAATGTTTCGAATGCCAGATTATTTTTTTCTTTCAGAATAGCAAGCAGTAAATGCTCTGTGTCAGCAGTTTCGTTCATTAACGAGCGGGCTTCGAGTTCCATTATTTTTTTTATACGCTCTGTACTTTTCAATACCGGGAGTTCCACGCCTGTTGGCTCTGCATCTGTACGGATCTGACTCTCAATCACTTGTTTTATTTTTGTGAGGTTGGCATGAGATTGATGCATTAGCTCAATAGCCTTTCCATTTCCGTTACGAAGCAGGCCAAGTAGCAAATGCTCAGGACCGATATAATTGTTCCCCAATCGTTCTGCTTCCTGAGCGCTGTATAGCAGTATGTTATGTAAAGTTTCTGAATAGTTGATGGTCATAGCTTTAATTTTGTTTTTTTAATTGGACAAATTTAAGTAAAAGTTTGAATGAACATACTTCAAATTTTAAAAATATAGTCCGATTTGTTGTTTTTTATTTTTCCCAAAAATGATACCTTTTTTAAATTACTGACAAAAACAGTAAAATTGTCAGTGATATGCAGAAAGTCAACAAAAAATTGAGTAGATTTGCGGCTGTTTTTCAATAAATAAAAAGGCAATTGAAAAAATCCACAAAGTAGAATTTTATATAAAAACGGAATTTACAAACAAAAAGTTTATGACAGATAAAATTTCCTCATCGCTCCGCGATTCGAAGACAGCCCGTTGGTTTGTTTTAATATTGGTATCGTTTACCATGTTGTGTATGTATTACCTTACCGATGCCATGGCTCCGTTACAGGAAAAGTTACAGGGAAGCCTTAACTGGACCGCAACTGAGTATGGTTTTTTTACCAGCGGTTATGGTTGGTTTAATGTGTTTTTGTTAATGCTGGTATTCAGCGGTATGATATTGGATAAACTTGGAACTCGTTTTACAGGTGTTTTGGCCATTATTATTATGTTGATAGGAGCATTTGTAAAATACTGGGCCATAGATGGTCATATCGGAGCTGGTACTTATCAGTTTTCTATAGGTTCGTGGCAGTTGCTCAGTCCTACAGCTAAGTCGGCTGTTGTTGCAGGGCTTGGTTTCGGAATCTTCGGTGTTGGTTGCGAAATGTTTGGTATAGCTGCCAATAAAGCTGTTGTACGTTGGTTCAGAGGTAAGGAGATGGCACTTGCTATTGGCCTGAATACTTCAACCGGACGTATTGGTACGGCGTTGGCCATGTTTACGCCACTTCCACTTTATAAACTGACTAATAATGTAAGCACTCCAATCATTGTGGCTATGATTCTTCTTTGTCTCGGGCTGTTGGTGTTTTTTCTGTTCACGTTTATGGATAAAAAGTTAGACCGTGAGGAAACAGCTGCCGGAGTAGAGAGTGATGAGGAATTTAAATTTGCGGATGTGTTGGAAATTGCCCGTAACAGAGCATTTTGGTATATTGCCATTCTTTGCGTTTTGTTTTACTCGGCTGTATTTCCGTTTATAAAATTTGCTACGAATCTTATCGTTCAAAAGTTTGAGGTTGGTGACACTTTTGCTGGTTATATTCCCGCTTTACTGCCATTTAGCGCTTTGCTTCTGACTCCTTTGTTCGGAGGTATTTCTGACAAAAAGGGAAAAGCGGCAAGTATTATGGTGTTGGGTTCTGTTATTCTTGTTATCGTACACTTACTGTTTTCAATACCATCGTTGAATAGTTTCAGTATCGCTATCGGATTGGTTATGTTGCTGGGTATTGCATTTTCGCTGGTTCCGTCGGCTATGTGGCCTGCAGTTGCTAAAATTATACCTCACAGTAAACTGGGCACAGCTTACGCCATGATTTTTTGGGTACAAAACTGGGGGCTGATGGGTGTGCCTTTGTTGATAGGTTATGTGTTGGATAAATACTGTATTGTAAGTTCAGAACAAAAGCTGATTGAAGGTAAAATGCAGCTAATAACTCAGTATAATTATACGATTCCGATGTTAATTTTTGCCTGTTTTGGTATTGTCGCTATTCTTTTTGCTTTGCTGCTTAAAGCTGAGGATAAAAAGAAAGGGTATGGGCTGGAATTACCTAACGTAAAAGAGTAACAAAAAAAAACGGTTGGTAAATTTTTACCAACCGTTTTTTTATCGAATCGTACCCGAAGCGGGACTTGAACCCGCACAGCCGTGAGGCCAAAGGATTTTAAGTCCTTCGTGTCTACCATTCCACCATCCGGGCGTGATAGGATTCTTGAGCGAAAAACGGGACTCGAACCCGCGACCCCGACCTTGGCAAGGTCGTGCTCTACCAACTGAGCTATTTTCGCGATTGTTAGGTTCTTGTTTTCCCTTGCCAAGGTCGAACGTGTTGTATCTTTGGGGCAAGGTCGTACTCTAGCAACTGAGCTATTTTCGCGTTAATTAAAAGAACTTTTTCGCAATTTTTAATTGTCAATTATTAATTGTCAATTATCCAAAGCGGGTGCAAAGATAAGTCCAATTTTTTAATTTTCGAAATTTTTTGACTAAAAAAATCATTCAAATTATATAATTCAAAATAAAAAAGCAGACTAACAAGTAGTTAGTCTGCTTTTTTTGTACGTTTATTTATCACACCAATGCAATAAACAATTCTCCTTCTACCTCGTTGAAACTAATTTTACCTTCGCGGGCTAACCAACCCAGAGCCAGGTTGATGTCCTTCTCGGTAAGTTTAGTGGCTTTTTTTACTGCTTTAATACTCAGTTCGCCAGCAGCCAATGCATTCCATACTAATCCTGCATTGTTACCAATTTTTTCGTTTAACATAATAGTTTTTTTTGTTGTTTACTAAACAATTTCGATGCAAAGATACGAAAATATGTTTTATAACACAAATATCGATTTGTTTTAACCTGAATTTTATTATACGAAGGTGTTTTGTGTTGATATCCGGGTTTTCTGCTTCGGTTTTGTTGCATTTTTTTATGCTGTAAAATGAATAATCAATAACAATTTTTTCATTAGTTGCGCTTTAGTGCAAAATATTGTCGTAAATAGGCGTCTAAAATCAAAAAAGCAAAATAATTAAAGAAATATTTCTCTAATTAGTTTCGCGAATAAAAAAAATGTAGTACTTTTGTGTTCCCAAAAGAGTGCTGATAAAGTTAGAGAGTATAATCAAATAATAATTCACAATTTAAGAAAAAATGGCAAACTTGGATTTAAGCAAGTATGGAATTTCAGGAGATTTTGAAATTCTGCACAACCCAACCTACGAAGAATTGTTTCAGGCTGAAGTTGATCCTGCAAACGAAGGTTTTGAAAGAGGAGTTTTAACAACAACAGGTGCAGTTTCTGTTGATACAGGTAAATTCACCGGTCGTTCACCTAAAGACAAATTCTTTGTAAAAGATGCAGTAACCGATGAACATCTGTGGTGGGATGGAACTATTAACCGTCCAACGACTCCTGAAGTTTTTGCTCATTGCAAAGGCCTTGTTACAAAACAACTTTCTTCTGCAAAAAAATTGTATGTAGTAGACACTTTCTGCGGAACTAACGAAGACACCCGTCTGAAAGTACGTTTCGTTATGGAAGTAGCATGGCAGGCTCACTTTGTGACCAACATGTTTATCCGTCCTTCACACTTCGAACTGGCAAACTATGGTGAACCTGATTTCGTATGTTTGAATGGTTCTAAAACTACCAACCCTAACTGGAAAGAACAGGGATTAAACTCTGAAGTATTCACATTGTTCAACCTTACTGAAAGAATGCAGGTAATTGGTGGTACATGGTATGGTGG
>JAYRXP010000438.1:0-2014 GCA_041917395.1 Paludibacter sp. | reverse complement strand
TTTTGCTCCTGTATCTGTAGAATATTGCATTGCTTTAACAGTTATTCTCGCTCCGTTTGTACTTAAATTTTGTGCAGGGAGGTTTACTTTTCCGGGGTTGTTTGTCGAAGCTAAACGAATGGTTCCGGCCAAAGTCTGGTCGGTATAGCCCTCACGTGTCCAGGTGTTGGGTAATGCCAGTAAAAACTCCTCTTCGATGCGTTTTTCGGACGTGAAATTGCCATTTGGTCGCAATGAATAGAGCGAAATCTGATAACCCGAAGCGCCCTGAGCTATTGTCCAGTTAGCGTTAAATGATGTGGCAGCAATATTGCTTGCCGGTAAAGCCAGAAATAAATCAGAAACCTGTGTGACTAAATTTACAACTATTGGCGAAATTCCTCCACCACTTATATTGAGCGTTGATTTTAATTGTGCGGCACTTTGTCCGGTTACCGTTAATACTAATTCAGTACCATTTTCTGCTTCGGTTTTTGTAATGCTTGTTCTTGATAATGTGTAGTTTGCTGCATTTACACCGCTCAACGAGAATGACAAATTGCCACTCAGATTATTGGCTTTTATGGGAATTCTTATTTCGCCGGTTTGTTGTAAATAAATTTGCTGTCCAACTATGGTATCGTTATTATCAGGATAGCTCAGATATGGATACGTTACAATTCCATTCTCGGTAAAAGGCATAGTGGTTCGGTTTCCCCAAACGTACTCAGCCATAAGCGGATAATCGATATACGGATTTCGGTTCCCCTGAATAGTGTAAATCGTATTGTTTCGGTTAATTTCTTTCGTGCTTACGGGGTCTAATCTGCTCCATGCCAATAATATATCGATAGCCCATTTTTCAAAAACAGGATAAGTATTATTGTCCAGCAGATTTTCAGAATCGTTTGTCCACAATGGCGCATAATCCTCATAAGCCGTAACCATATACATATATGCACGGGCAAAATCGCCTTTGTATTCGTCAGATGGTTCCCAGGCAAGCATTGATATGCCGGGTTTCTGTTTCGTGCGTCCTACTTTTATCACTCCATTGTCATAAGTTATTGTGGAATCGATAATCGAAATAGGATAACTGCTTTTGCGCTGATTTGCGGTAGCATCCGAAGGATTGAGGTGATGTAAATCTTTGTATGCCTGAGTTTCGGTTCCTCCCCACCAGCTTTTGGCAAACGAATGTTCGATATTCATGCCTGTAACTGCCAGATTGCCATTGAATTGTCGGACAACGCCGGAATACATGTCCCAAACCGAACCATCCGGACGAACATCTGTTTGTACAAAACCCGACCAGGTTTTGCCATCGCCACCTCCATAAGCCAATACATTGGCCGTCTTTATTTTTTGGTGCAGAGCAGTTTTGAGCACAGCCTTCTTTTTTCCGATAGCATCGTTGTAATAGCCTGCCGGAATTTGCGGGTAGCCGGCAATTGCAATTGCCAGCCAAAATATTGATAATAATAAATAGCGCATATTTTGTTTCAGTTGTATCCTTTTGATTATAAGGATTTTGTTCGACTGAAACAAATAAACTATTTCAGAGAATTTATGGTGTATGTATAAACGTGTTCTTAGATAACAAATACGTGTTTGGAATGTTTTTTAATAAACCAATTTCAAACAGGTACACTTACTGCCGGTTTGTATTTGTAATAAATAAATACCTTTGTTTTTTAAATTAATTGCCTGAATTTCAGATGATGATTGAAAAGACGAAAGTGATTTTCCGGTGATATCAGTCAGAATAATATTACAATGTTCAGGTAAATTTTCCAAAAGGATTCCCGAGTCAACTTTTCGCAATATGATTGCAGTTTCGTTTGCGTTTTTCAGTGCTGTCGGCGCAAGTGTTCTGACTGCAATAGCATCGGATTTTATGTTGCTGTTGTTTTGTGGGCTAACAGTATAGTAGTATGCAGAATCACTGTCGAGGCCTGTAACTGAATAGCTTAAAACATTACCAATAGTTGTAGGATAGCCACTAACCGATACTTTATTTTGCACTGAACCTTGC
>JAYRXP010000437.1:0-4182 GCA_041917395.1 Paludibacter sp. | reverse complement strand
AGTCGCAGAGCAATAGTACCCGGAGGATTATTAATACATCCGGATTGCACTGAAACAGAAGTGAGCGCTCTTCTTCATAATACGATTGAACTGCTCAGAAAGAGAGTTATTTTTATTGAATTTCGCAATTATTCCGATTTTGGGAAATACCGGAATAGCTTCGAAAAAACAGGCTTTAAATATAAATCGCATTTAAATATTCAACTAAAAGTTGACTCATTACAAGATGTATTCTCCAATATGAGTGAGAGTAAAATCCGGCAGATAAAACAAACAGAAAAGGCTGGTGTTGCCTATCAGGAGGCAAAAAATGAAAATGAAATTCATTATTTTTACGCGCAACTAAGCAACCTTTATAAATCTAAAATTAAAACTCCGTTATTTTCGGAGGAGTTCTTTCTGAAAATTGCAAAACAGCCATTTTCAAAATTCTTTATCATAAAACAAAATGAAAATATTGTGGGAGGAATAATCTGCGTTTTTGACAAGAAGAAAGTATACGAATGGTTTGTTTGTGGTGAGAACATGGACAAACAAAAGATATATCCTTCTGTGTATGCAACGTGGGCCGGTATTAAGTTTTCATCTGATTATGGGTTTAAGATATTTGATTTTATGGGAGCCGGAAAACCGCAAAAAGATTATGGAGTGCGTAATTTCAAGGCAAAATTCGGTGGAACTATCGTAGAACATGGTCGGTTTTTATATAAATGTTCAGTGTTATATTATGTCGGTTATTGCTACATCAATATTTTAAAAAAATTTAGTTATGCATGAAAAAAGAGATGCTTTGTCAATTATAAAGGGCATTTGGATTCGGGTTTTGTCTATTATCGTCCCATTTACATTTCCGGCACAAATAACGGTACTTGTTCATAAAATGAGAGGAGTTCGTATCGGAAGAGGATCAAAAATCAACCGAACTGTAATTATAGATGATTCTGCACCGGAATTAGTAATAATTGGGAAAAAAGTATGGGTTACGGCGGGAGTTCAGATACTTTGTCATCAACGCGATTTATCAACCCATAAAAAAGGTATGGCTGTGATGGACAACAAATTGATTTATAAAAATGTGGTTATTAAAGATGGTGCACACATAGGAATTGGAGCCATAATAATGCCCGGAGTAACTGTTGGAGAGGGAGCAGTAGTTGGTGCCGGAGCGGTTGTTGTTAATGATGTGGCTGATTACACGGTTGTGGCTGGTGTTCCTGCAAAAACAATTCGAAGTTTTTAAAAATTAAATATGAAAATATTAGTAGAATTAAATCATCCTAAGCATTATTATCAGTTTAAATACATAATGCGTATTTTGGAAGCCAGAGGACACGAAATAAAAGTAGTGGCCCGTGATAAAGACATTTTGCTAAAGTTGCTTAACGAGGAGAAAATTGGTTACACTGTTTTTGGTGTACATCGAAAGAATATTGTGGCTAAATACATATCTACTCTCTCAATTTTAATCAGTTACAATAAAGTTTTCAAACAGTTTAAACCCGATGTGGTTATATCAAAAGCTTCATTTTACAGTTGTTTTCTGGCTTTGTTCAGAAAAACGAAATCAATTATTTTTCCGGATTCAGAGGTCGTGTTTGTCACAAATAAGATTGTATCTGTTCTTGCAGATAAAATTATTACGCCTGAGAATTTCGAATTAAATTTTGGAACAAAACATCTGAAAATTTCGGGTTTTTTTGAAAATTGCTACCTCCACCCTTCTGTGTTCCAAGTTGACGAGGCTATCATCAACTCATTAAAAAAACCGTATGCTATTGTTCGGTTTATTGGCTGGACAGCAAACCACGATTTGGGTGAAATTGGATTAACCATCGAAAATAAGATCAGATTAGTAAAACATCTTTCTAATTATTTTAATGTTTACATCTCATCTGAGTCCGGATTACCTAACGAACTCGCTGATTACGAACTAAAAACGCCTAAATCAGCCATTCATAGCGTTTTACATGGTGCTTCGCTATACGTAGGCGATTCACAGACTATGGCAACCGAAGCTGCTTTGCTGGGAACTCCGGCAATAAGATCAAATTCTTTTGTTGGAGCAAACGACATGTCCAATTTCAGGCTACTCGAAAACAAATACAAGTTACTCAAAAACATAGCATCATTCGACAACATATTAACAACAATCGACGATCTGTCGGGCAATGCCTGTAAAGCTGATTGGACAAAGAAAGCTGAAAACTATTTTATTTCGAACGGAAATACAAATGAGATATTGGCTAATATGATTGAATCTATTTAGAACAAAATGATAAATATTCTTACAATAATCGGTGCTCGTCCGCAAATAATAAAGGCTGCTGCCATTTCACGGGCTATTAAAAATCAGTTTTCGGACCGGATTAATGAGAGCATCTTGCACACCGGACAACATTACGACGAAAACATGTCGGAGGTTTTTTTTCGCGAAATGGGCATTCCGGCTCCTCAATACAACCTGAATGTGGGTTCCGGATCGCATGGAGAACAAACGGCAAAAATGATTCAGGGCATCGAGAAAGTTCTTACAAATAAACATTTTGATGCTATAATTTTATTTGGCGACACGAATTCTACATTAGCCGGTGCTATTGCTGCAGCTAAAATTCATGTACCCATAGTGCATATCGAGGCTGGCTTACGTTCGTATAATATGGCGATGCCCGAAGAACAAAACAGAATTTTGTGTGACCAGCTATCGACACTTCTGTTTTGTCCAACCGCTACAGCCATTCGAAATCTCGATCTGGAGGGATTTGGAAATTCTGCGGCAACATTTAAAAACGGCAAGAAACGGTTGGTGTACAATAGTGGCGACATCATGTTTGACAATAGCATGTATTTTGCTTCCGTAGCCGATAAAAAAACAGATATTCTTGCCCGGTTAAACCTCAGGCAAAATGAATTTGTATTGGCCACCATCCATCGCAACAACAACACAGACGAACCTGAAAGGCTGAATTCAATTTTTGAGGCATTGCTTTCGATTTCCGAAGAAAACAAGATAAGGATGGTATTGCCGTTACACCCGAGAACAGAAAAGCTTTTAGCTACAAATTTGTCGTCGGATGTATATTTTCAATTGAAAAACTCTGATTTAATTGATATTATCCCACCGGCATCTTTCTTCGAAATGATAGCGCTCGAAAAAGCTTCAAAGATAATTATGACCGACTCGGGAGGCGTACAAAAAGAAGCATACTTTTTCAGAAAACCCTGCGTTATCATGCGTAGCGAAACAGAATGGGTTGAGATTGTTGAACAAAAAGCCGGCATAATTGCAGATGCAGATAAACACAAAATTATTGATGCATACAACCTGCTCTCAAACAGTAACGTTTCATTCCCCGACTTGTTTGGCAACGGGAATGCAGCCGTCTATATTTTAGACAAAATAGTGGCAGAGTTTGGTTGAAATGTAAAACCAGCGGACCACATTTACTAAAATAAACCATTTAAATCTCAGAAAATAAAAATGGATTTTACGCTCAACATATACAAATCACTACTGGAGACATTGCTAAATTCCGGTTATTCGTTTTATACTTTCGAGGAATATTGTTCCGGAAAAGCCAACGGAAAATTTGTGATTTTGCGTCACGATGTGGATTTACGTGCCGGACATTCGGTAGCCACGGCTAAAATCGAAAAAGAACTGGGCATTAAAGCAAGTTATTATTTCCGCGTAGTGCCCGAAAGCAATCAACCGGATAAAATTAAGGCAATAGCCGGAATGGGCCACGAAACAGGCTACCATTACGAAGATTTATCTCTTTTTGGCGGACGGGAGGAAAAAGCAATCGTGCATTTTAAGGATCAATTAGACTATTTCCGGCAGTTTTATCCTGTAAAAACTATCTGTATGCACGGAAGTCCAACTTCCAAATACGACAACAGAGCAATCTGGAAAACGTACAACTACCGTGATTTTGGGTTAATCGGGGAACCGTATTTTGATGTGAATTTTGATGAAGTTTTTTACCTGACCGACACCGGTCGATGTTGGGATGGTGAACGTTACAGTGTACGCGACAAGGTTAATTCGGCATTTAAGGAGTCATATCACGCAACTTCAGAAATAATTAATGCAGCCAGTTCGAATAATCTGCCAACTAAAATAATGATCACAACTCACCCTCAGCGCTGGACGAATAATATAGGGGAATGGGCAGTGGAATT
>JAYRXP010000436.1:0-3818 GCA_041917395.1 Paludibacter sp. | reverse complement strand
TCAAATACAAAATCAAGAATCTGCTCCCGAAGCGATTACTTTATATGTACCATTTGTACACTGCTCGAAAGGCTGCCGACTATGATCTGCGCCGTCGGGTTTACGACAAAGTGTATAACAACAATGCTGCTGATAAAGTAAAGCGTGATCTGACATTGCTCTATCATATTGTGGAAAAGGGACTTACGATGCCTGTTCCACGTCCGGGATTTGGAAAACAGGTTGTGATCAATCTGTGCAATGTTGTTTTGCGTTACGAACGTATGCAATTACCTCAAAACGAGTTGGAATTTACTCAGTCGGTTACCGTTTTGAAGGAATATGTTGCTTTTCATAACGAAATTGGCTTCCGGCTCGACGATGAAATTACGGAAAGACTTAATCGCATCGTCAACCGCTTTAATGAAATCAAAGGTCAGGAACAGGTTGAAATTACTGAAAAGGAATACTTCAAACCGATTAATGCTCCGTTCGATGAGTTCTGTCAGTCGCGCTATTCTGTGCGCAACTATACCGACAAGGAAATTCCGCTTGCTGTGCTAAGCAACTGCGTGGAACTGGCTCAAAAATCGCCTTCGTTTTGTAACCGCCAGCCTACACGTGTTCACATCGTGAAATCGCCCGAAAAGAAAAGAGCAATTCTCGATATTCAAAACGGGAACCGTGGCTTTGGAGAACTGGCCGAAACGCTGATTGTGTTATCGTCGGTTATTTCGGTAACAAAGGATATTCACGAGCGGTTCGAAAATCATTTGAATGGTGGGATGTTTGCTATGACCTTGCTAAATGCATTGCATTTCAATAAAATAGCAGCTTGTGCACTCAATTGGAGCGTGGATAAGGAAAAGGATCTCAAAATGCGCCGGATTCTGGATATTCCCGAAAATGAAGTTGTATTATTGGTAATCTCGTGTGGTTATCCGCCCGAAGAATTTAAAATGGCTGCCTCACCACGCAAAAAAGCTTCTGAAATAATGAAGGAATATGTATAGTTGTTTCGCGTTTGAAAAGTTTGAATTATATCATTAGCATATTATCACATCAACACATTATCACATTATCTCATCAATAATATGAAAACATTAGAAATCACATTCTGGATACTTCTTGGTATCGTTTTTTACACCTTTCTGGGTTACGGCATTGTTCTTTTTGTACTTTTACGTCCGAAACGTATATTTAAAAAGAAAAAAGAAGTAACTTTGACCGACGATGAATTGCCGGAAGTAACTTTACTTGTTGCAGCTTATAACGAGCAGGATTTTGTGGCTAAAAAAGTGGAAAATACACGTTCGCTGAATTATCCACAGCATAAGCTGCACCAAATGTGGTGTACCGATGGTTCCGACGATAGCACACCCGAATTGTTGGCTGCTTACCCCGATGTAGAGGTGCTTCATAAGCCGGAACGGGCGGGTAAAATTGCTGCAATGAATAGGGCGGTGAAGTTTGTAAAAACGCCGATTGTAATTTTTTCGGATGCGAATACTTTGCTTGGTAAGGAATCGATTCGTAAGATTGCCGAAATGTTTCATAACCCGAAAGTAGGTTGTGTTTCGGGCGAAAAGCGTATTTTTAATGCCGAAAACGAAGCTGCAGCGGCCGCCGGTGAAGGATTGTACTGGAAATACGAGTCGACACTAAAGCGCTGGGATGCTGAGCTTTATTCAGCTGTTGGAGCAGCCGGCGAACTCTTTGCTATTCGTACCGAATTATTCAATGAGGTTGAGCCAGATACCTTGCTCGATGATTTTATAATTTCGCTACGGGTAGCGATGCAAGGCTATAAAATTGATTACGACCCCGAAGCTTATGCCATCGAAACGGCTTCGGCCAATGTCAAGGAAGAATTAAAACGTAAAATTCGAATTGCAGCTGGTGGTATTCAATCGGTAATTCGGTTATATCCGCTGCTAAATATATTCAAATACGGATTATTGTCGTTTCAGTATATTTCGCACCGGGTTTTGCGCTGGACTATTACGCCGCTTGCATTAATTTTGTTATTGTTGGTGAACATTGCGTTAGCACCGTTCTCCACATTCTTTTTAATTGTTTTGGGATTGCAGATTTTGTTTTATCTTTCGGCTTATATCGGCTATGTTCTTGAGGATAAAAAATTGAAAGTCAAAATCTTCTTTGTGCCGTATTATTTTTATATAATGAATTATGCCGTGTTTATGGGCTTTGGCCGATATATCAAAAAAACACAAAGCGTAAACTGGGAACGGGCCAAGAGAGGATAAATGATGTGATGATTTGGTGATGTGATGATATGTTGATATGATGATGAGTTGATGTGATGATGAACTTATTTTCTTAATTTCTTATTTTCAAATTTATCTCCCTTCGGTCGCTGACCGTTGGTTCTAACTTCTAACTTCTAATTTCTAACTTCTAACTTCATAAAAAATGAGCAGAATTTTAATAACAGGTGGTGCGGGTTTTCTGGGTTCGCATTTGGGCGATAAATTATTAGCGCAGGGACACGAAGTAATATGTCTGGATAATTTTTTTACCGGACGTCGTAAAAACATAGAACACAACCTGAAACATCCGTATTTCGAGTTTGTTCGTCACGATGTAACAACACCTTATATGGCTGAGGTGGACGAAATTTATAATCTGGCATGTCCGGCATCGCCCGTTCACTATCAGTACAATCCGATTAAAACCGTTAAAACTTCGGTTATGGGAGCCATCAATATGTTAGGATTGGCTAAACGTGTAAAGGCAAAAATTCTGCAGGCTTCCACCAGCGAAGTGTACGGCGACCCGCATGTGCATCCACAACCGGAAGAATATTGGGGAAATGTAAATACCATCGGCATTCGCTCGTGCTACGACGAAGGTAAACGTTGCGCCGAAACGTTGTTTATGGATTATCATCGCCAGAATGGTGTGAAGATCAAAATCATTCGTATTTTCAATACCTACGGTCCACGCATGAATCCCGACGATGGTCGTGTGGTTTCGAATTTTATTGTACAGGCACTTAAAGGTCAGGATATTACCATTTTTGGAGATGGACAACAAACACGCAGTTTTCAGTATGTCGACGACCTGCTCGAAGGTATGGTTCGTTTGATGGGAACTCCCGATTCGGTAACCGGACCGGTAAATGTGGGTAATCCGAACGAATTTACCATGCTCGAATTAGCGACTAAAGTCATTGACCTTACCGGTTCCAAATCAAAATTGATTTACGAACCGCTTCCGGCCGACGACCCCAAACAGCGTCAACCCGACATTCGACTTGCCGGAGAATTACTAAATGGCTGGAAACCTACGATTCAGTTAGAAGAAGGATTAATAAAAACAATTGCTTACTTCGAGGAAGAATTGAGATTGAAGTAATAAAACTCCGTAAAAAACATGAAACTCCGCTCTGATGCACATCAAGGCGGAGTTTCTTTCATCAATTAATCAAAAAAAACGAATCAGAAATTATTTTTTATTTTTCAAAAGCACTTCCTCGATAGCCTTTTTAAAAGCAACTTTCGGCATAGCACCCTGAGCCATTTGTGGATTTTCTCCCATTGGGCAAAACAAAATAGTCGGAATACTGCGGATTCCAAATGCACCGGCCAGTTCCTGTTCTTCTTCAGTGTTTATTTTGTAGATATAAATCTGACCATCGTATTCCTTGGCCAACTCTTCCAGAATTGGTGCTATAGTTTTACAAGGTCCGCACCACGATGCATAAAAATCGATAATACAGGGTTTGTCGCCAAGGTATTTCCATTCAGTCGGATTGGTTTCATAATTAGCCACTTTTGCCAAAAATTCGGCTTTTGTTAAATGAATTGTTCCCATTT
>JAYRXP010000435.1:0-5254 GCA_041917395.1 Paludibacter sp. | reverse complement strand
GGTGGTGCTGTGGATTTTCCGTGGCCGGCACAGGTGAATAAACTGTTACTCGAAGGTAATTTTGATATGATTCTTTCTATTGGTCAGGTGGTGCCTCACGAAGTGGTGGGAATGGCCAACTACAACAAAAATATTTTTGTAGGAACCGGTGGAGTGGAAGGTATCAACAAAAGTCATTTTGTGGGTGCTGCTTACGGCATGGAACGCATGATGGGTCACGCTGATACGCCTGTACGCCGTATTTTTAATTATGCTTCGGATAATTTCACCAATAACCTGCCAATCGTTTATGTGCAAACAGTTGTTGGGTTGGATAAAACCGATGGCAAAGTAAAATGCCGTGGAATGTATATTGGTGATGACTATGATGTATTTACGAAAGCAGCTAAGTTAGCACTTCAGGTAAATTTTGATTTGTTGGATAAACCGCTGAAAAAAGTGGTGGTATATCTTGATCCAACTGAGTTTAAATCGACCTGGCTGGGAAATAAATCGGTTTACCGTACACGTATGGCTATCGACGACGGTGGAGAATTGTTCGTAATTGCTCCGGCGCTCAAAGAGTTTGGCGAAGATAAGGAAATTGACCGCCTGATTCGGAAATACGGCTACAAAGGCACTCCTAACACGCTGAAAATGTGCGACGAAAATGAAGAGTTGCGCAACAATCTGAGCGCAGCTGCACATCTTATTCACGGTTCGTCTGAAGGTCGTTTCAGTGTGACGTATTGTCCGGGAAAAGGTGCAGAAAACCTCACTCAGGCCGAAATTGAAAGTGTAGGATTTAAGTATGCCGATATTGATGAAATTACAGCAAAATACGATCCGGCAAAGCTCAAAGATGGCTACAACATTATGCCCGATGGCGAAGAAATTTTCTATATTTCTAATCCGGCATTAGGCTTATGGGCGTTTAAGGAACGATTTAAATATTGATTTTGAACCACATAGACACATAGAAATCATAGATTAAATATTCCTATATGAACTATGTGACTATGTGGTTAAAAATAAACGAAAAGAATGTGGGCCTATGTGCCTATGTGGTTCAAGAAAAATGAAGATAATAATTGACGATAAAATTCCATACATTCAGGGTGCATTCGAAAATGTAGCGGAAGTGATATATTTGCCGGGCCCAAAAACTACGGCTGAAATTGCAAAAGATGCTGATGCTATCGTTACCCGTACAAGAACAATCTGCAACGAGAAATTGCTGGCAGGCTCTTCGGTGAAGTTTATAGCCACAGCTACGATCGGCTACGATCATATTGATACAGATTATTGCGAAACAAATGGTATTAGCTGGACAAATGCGCCCGGTTGCAATTCCAAATCAGTGGAGCAGTATATTGCTTCTACCTTAATGGTTTTGGCAGAGAAAAACGGCTGGAATCTGAGCGAAAAATGTATCGGCGTTGTAGGTGTGGGTAATGTGGGAAGCAAAGTGGCTCGTGCTGCTGAGATTCTGGGCATGAAAGTGCTTCTGAATGACCCGCCGCGCGAACGTGCCGAAGGTTCGGAGAGATTTGTGAGTATCGAAACCATTAGGAATGAAGCAGATATCATCACGCTTCACGTTCCGCTGAATATGAAGGGTGAAGATGCAACCTATCATTTAGCCAACACTGAATTTTTATCCGGTTTAAAGAAGAAGCCGGTATTAATCAATTCGTGCCGGGGTGAAGTAACTAAAACAAATGCGGTAAAGAATGCCTTGAAAAACGGCGATATTTCAGCTTTTGTGTGCGACTGCTGGGAAAATGAACCGGATCTTGATCTGGAACTGTTGGCATTAACCGAAATTGCAACGCCTCATATCGCAGGTTATTCAAAAGATGGTAAAGCTACAGGAACATTGATGAGTGTGCAGGCAATCAGCGATTTTTTCAAGCTCGGACTGAACGATTGGCGTCCTTCAGGCGTTGAATTGCCGGAACAACCAATCATCAAGATTGATGGAACCGGATTGACTGAACAGCAGGTTATTTCGAAGGCTATATTGCATACATACGATATCCGAAATGATGATAAAGCATTCCGAAGTAATACTGAACTGTTTGAGCAACTGCGTGGCGATTATCCAACACGCCGTGAATTTCCGGCGTATACAATTGTTGCAAAAGATATAAAGACAGAAACATTAGAAAAACTTTCAAAACTTGGTTTCAATATTTAACCACATAGGCACATAGTTCACATAGTATGACTCAAAAAGAAGTTAATCAACTTAGTTATAATATTATTGGATATGCAATAGAAGTACACAAAGAGTTGGGTCCTGGTTTATTGGAAAGTATTTACGAAAAATGTCTTGCTCATCTTCTTATTCTGAATGGGTATAAAGTAAGTCGACAACAGTCTGTACCTTTAAATTTCAAAGGATTGGAACTGGACTGTGAACTAAGATATGATTTACTAGTAAATGATTTAATAGTTGTAGAACTAAAAACAGTTGAAGAGCTAATGCCAATACATGAAGCTCAATTACTTACTTATTTAAAGCTTTTGAAAAAACCTAAAGGTATTTTGATCAATTTTAATTGTACTAATATTTTTAAAGAAGGTCAACGCACATTTGTAACAGAATTCTTTCGGGATTTACCAACATAATAAATTGAACCACATAGGCACATAGTTCATATAGAAAAAAAATTAATATTTGATTTATGAAAATCAGAATCTAATGTGTACTATGTGTCTATGTGGTTCAAAAAACAAACAATAAATTATTAATAAAACATAGATATATCAGAATCTAATGTGTTCTATGTGTCTATGTGGTTCAAAAAAAATATCATGAAACAAAAAGCAGACATTGGATTAATTGGTTTAGCCGTAATGGGCGAAAACTTAGTACTGAACATGGAAAGCAAAGGCTTTACTGTGGGTGTTTTTAACCGTTCGGTTGAAAAAGTGGATAAATTTATGGCTGGTCGTGGTGCTGGTAAAAACTTTATCGGAGCACATTCTATCAAAGAATTGTGCGATTCGCTTGAAAAACCACGTAAAGTAATGATGCTTGTAAAAGCCGGTCAGGCTGTCGACGATTTTATCGAACAGCTTATTCCTCATTTGGAAGAAGGCGATATTATTATCGATGGTGGAAATACACACTTCCCTGACACCATTCGTCGTACAAAATACGTTGAAAGCAAAGGACTTCTGTATATCGGAACCGGTGTTTCGGGTGGTGAAGAAGGTGCTTTGTTAGGTCCTTCGATGATGCCGGGTGGCTCACCTGCTGCATGGCCAGCTGTAAAAGAAATTTTTCAGGCTGTAGCTGCCAAAGTAGAAGGCGGTGTTCCTTGCTGCGACTGGGTTGGTGAAGGTGGTGCCGGTCATTTTGTGAAAATGGTACACAACGGTATCGAATACGGTGATATGCAGATTATTAACGAGGCTTATCAGGTAATGAAAGATATGTTGGGCATGACTGCCGATGAACAGCACGAAGTGTTTAAAGAATGGAATAACGGTGATCTGGATTCGTATTTGATTGAAATTACCCGCGACATTCTGGCTGTTAAAGACGAAGACGGAAGTCCGCTCGTTGAAAAAATTCTGGACACTGCCGGACAAAAAGGAACCGGAAAATGGACAGGAGTTTCGGCACTTGATCTTGGAATTCCATTGACATTGATTGGCGAATCGGTTTTTGCCCGTTGTTTATCCGCTCAGAAAGACATTCGTGTAAAAGCTTCGAAAGTAATCAGCGGACCTGCTGTAAACTTTACCGGCGACAAAGCCCAAATGATTTCCGACCTGAAAGATGCTTTGTTCGGAGCTAAAATTATTTCGTACGCTCAGGGTTATAACCTGATGATGGAAGCAGCTAGAGAATATGGCTGGAATCTGAATCTGGGTGGAATAGCTTTAATGTGGCGTGGTGGCTGTATTATCCGTTCTACGTTCTTAGGCGATATCAAAAAAGCATTTGATATAAATCCCGGATTGGAAAATCTGTTGCTCGACCCACATTTCAAAGCAATAGTTGAAAATGCTCAGGCCGGATGGCGTCGGGTATGTGCTGCTGCTCTGACCAATGGTATTCCTGTTCCTGCTCTGACTTCGGCACTTTGCTATTTCGATGGTTTCCGCAGTGAACGTCTGCCGGCTAATTTGCTTCAGGCTCAACGCGATTACTTCGGTGCACATACTTACGAACGGGTGGACAAACCACGTGGCGAATTCTTCCATACGAACTGGACCGGTCGTGGTGGCGATACAGCTTCTACCACTTATGTGGTTTAAGATAGCCCCTAACCCCTAAAGGGGGAATAATAAAATCCCATTAATCAATTTTATTATGATTAATGGGATTTCATTTACGAAAAGTGATATTTCAGAATTAACTTTCTACTAACTTTATTTCTGAAGTAATTTCAATTGCTTTACGGTAAAGTGCGCCAACTCCGCAATAAGTTTCTTCGGACATTTTCACAGCTTTCTCAACTTTGTCCAAAGGTACATCTTTGCCTGTAACGGTATAAATCACATGCATCCGTTCATAGTATTTTGGATGTTCGTCGGCTACATCTCCCTGAACTTCAATGTCCACTTTATCAAATTCCACACGCATTTTTTTCAATATCGAAACAACATCCATACCCGAGCAACCTGCAATTGCAGCTAATAACATTTTTTTTGGACTTGGACCTAAATCGTTTCCACCGCCGGCCTCCGGCGCATCCATCACTAATTTATGACCATTTATTTCGGATTGGAAAGTGAGATTTCCTTTCCATTGCGTTTTTACAATGTGTTTGTCTGACATATTTTTTTGATTTTATATTGAATATCCTGTTTAATTTACTAACAGTATTCTTTATTGTTTGTTCATTTGAAATAAATAAGATACTTTTGAACTAAATTTTCAAACAACCCGTTTATGAAACTAATTTCAAAGTTATTATCCATATTATTAATTGCCACCTCCGTATCAGCAAAAGACAAAACTTATCAGTTCTTAATTGGTACATTCACTTCAAATACGCCAGCAAAAGGCATTTATTCGCTTAAACTGAATGCCGGTGATTTGTCGGCTAAAGTTCAATTGCTTTCCGAAGCAACAGACCCCAGTTTTTTATGTATAAGTAAAAACAAAAAACTGGTTTATGCTGTAAGCGAACGTGGAGCTAAGAGTAGTGTGGCTGCTTATAGATTTCTGAAAAACAATCAACTGCGGCTTATAAATAAAGTTGATGCGGGTAGTGTAACTGATCCTTGTCATATAGCGATGACTGATAGTCAT